>DATFYV010000180.1:0-7382 GCA_035314845.1 Candidatus Acidiferrum sp. | reverse complement strand
AACCTTCTTGGCTTCGCTGCCGGGAACGGTAGCGGCCAGACGCTCCGCGAGAATCGGCATGCTCTCGTAGTAAAAATCCGTGCCAGACATATGAATCAGTTCCGCGGCCTGCTTTTGAATCGCGGCGACGACCTGGGGATGACAATGTCCGGTGGAGCAGACGGCGATGCCCGCGGCAAAATCGAGAAATGCGTTGCCATCGACGTCTTCGACAATCGCGCCCTGGCCGCGCTTGGCCACCAACGGATAGTCGCGGGTATACGACGGCGACATAATCGCGGCATCGCGCTCCACCACGCGCTTGGCGTTGGGTCCGGGCAGCGCGGTAATCAGGCGGGGCAATTTGGTATTCGTTTCGGTAGTGGAAATCATGGTCTTCCTCCTCGGTAGAAGTCACTCAGCGCAGGTTTCGCGCCCCTGCGAGGGACTGGGTTCGGCGGTTGTTGTGGATGGGAAACCGCGGGGCAGGTGTGCTGGTGCGACTGGATAGATCCTTAGATGGACCAATCCCTTCGCATCCTGCCAGGAGAAGGTGACTTAATCTACGCCGTAGAGGTTGGGGCGCAGTTCGGCGGGCGAACAATAGGTGGGGAATCGGAGTGAATGATGGAGCTTCATTTGCGTTTCCAGCGGACGCCGCCGTCCTTTGAATCTTCGAGCATTATACCACGTTCCGCAAGCTCTTTGCGGATGCGGTCGGAGGCCGCGAAGTCGCGCTTTTGGCGTGCGGCCTGACGCTCGGCGACCAGCGCTTCGATCTCGGCGGTATCGTCGGACGCTGCCGCCGGGCCGTAACCCAGCGCGCGCAGCTTTTCCGCGTCGTTATCTTCCAGCACCGCGAAAACGCGATCGAAATTGCCGAGAAATTCCTGCACTCCCGCAACGTCGCCGTGATGGAACTCGCCCTTGTCGATGGCGATGTTCACTTCGCGCAGAAGATCGAACGCCGCCGCCAGCGCGCGCGCGGTATTTAGATCGTCGGAAAGTCCTTCGTCGAATTCCGCCGCCGCCTGCGCGATGCGCTCGGTCATTGCTTTTTGCGTTCCGACTGGAAATTTGCCTTGTTTCAGGCGGTCCGCAAAGTTGCGCAGGCGCTCCACCGAGCTAGCCGCCGATTGCAATCCATCAAAGGTGAAATTCAGCTGCTTGCGATACGGGACGCTGGCCAGCGCAAAGCGCAGCGTCGACGGCTTATAACCCTTGGCGAAAAGATCGCGCAGGGTATAGAAATTACCGAGCGATTTGGACATCTTCTCGCCCTCGACCAGCAAATGCTCGGCATGCAGCCAGTAACGCGCAAAGGTTTTCCCAGTGGCCGCTTCGCTCTGGGCAATTTCGTTTTCGTGGTGCGGAAAGGATAGATCGATACCGCCGGTGTGAATGTCCAGCGTCTCGCCCAGATATTTCATGGCCATGGCTGAGCATTCAATGTGCCATCCGGGGCGTCCCGGACCGATGGAAGTTTCCCAGAAATGTTCGCCGGGTTTTGGCGCCTTCCACAGAGCAAAGTCGCGGGCGCTTTCTTTTTCGTAGCGGTCGTTGTCGACGCGAGCCCCAGCTTGAATGCCCGTCACATCGATGTGCGAAAGCTTTCCGTACTCGGGAAATTTCGCGATGCGGTAATAAATGGAGCCTTCGCCCTCGTAGGTAAACGATTTTTTCTGCAGCGTGGCGATTAGCTTGACCATATCTTCGATATGGTCGGTAGCGCGAATCCAGTGCTCCGGGGACTCAATGCCCAATACTTTGCAATCGTCAAAAAACGCCTGCACGTATTTTTCGGTGTATTCGCGAATTCCCACGCCCGCCGCCGCGGCATTGGCGATAATGCGGTCGTCCACATCGGTCAGATTCATCACATGGAGCATCTTGAACCCGCGCAGCTTCAAGAATCGTCGCAGAATATCCTGAAACACGAAGGTGCGGAAATTTCCAATGTGCGCATAGTCGTAGACGGTGGGGCCGCAGGTATACATGCGGACTTCGCCCAGCTTCTGCGGGACGAAAACCTCGATCTCCCCACCCATCGTATTGTGCAGTCGAATCTCAGCCATAGGCCCAGACGCTTCCCCAGCGCCAAACCAAAACCATGATTCTATCTGGAAGGCGCGCTAAAACAAACTGCGGTCTAATCCCCTCGGGAATTAGTTGCGCAGTGATTCTGTCCACCCAAGGCGCAGATCACTCACGTTGGCAAAAGCAGGTAAGATACGGTTTATTTCCGGAGCCATTGCAATGGATATGGAGAAGGCCTTCTACGTATTCCGCTACTACTCGTCTTTTATGACTCCGACCGAGATCGCGACCGGACGTCACCTAGAAACCGCGATGAAGGCTACGCACGGGCGCAGCGACCCTGCGGCGCAGGCAGAAGCGGAAAAGCGCCCAGAGCTTTTTCGGAGGTGGCTTTCCGAAGATCCGAGTATTCTGTTGCTCGCGCGCGATGGTTATGATGCATTTGTAGAGCGGACGGCGGAAAGAATTCTTAAAGAGCGTGGCGCCGAGATCTATTTCAATGTCTGTCCCCGCTGCGAGCGATTGACGCGAACACCAAAGGCTCGGCAATGCCGCTTCTGTGGTCATGACTGGCATGGGGGCAGAGGCTAAGGGAACCCGTTGCGGGTTTTAGAGTCATTTCCGATCGTTTTCCTACTATGTTGACGTGCGTGGCGAGGCCTCTTAGAGTACCTGCGGCACGTTTGTCAGGAGCCTAGCCATCATGGTCGGTTTCATAAATCGCAGATGTTACGCTTATTTGGCTATAGCGATTCTTCTCAGCTTTACAGAACGTGCAAACTCTACCCGCGCACAGCAGTCAATTACAGAGGCGGCAGCGCAGATCAAGCCGCTGACGCCGGAAGCGGCGCTGAATTTGCGCTTCATCTCGGATCTAAAACTTTCGCCGGATGGTATGCGGCTGGCGTTTGTGGTGACCGAGCCGGCTACGGACGATGGGCGCGCGACGCACATTTGGATGTATGACAAACGCGACGGCAGCGTGCGGCAATTTACGTACTCCAAGAAATCGGAGAAATGGCCGCGCTGGTCGCCGGATGGCCAGCAGTTGGCGTTTCTCTCGAATCGCGGCGAAGAGCGTTAAGGGAGCTGCGTTGAAACAGCGACTACGTGAGTTTTTTGTGCGCGACGACCCCCAATACGGCGCGCTCGTCCAGCGTTATCAGGCCAGCACACCCGGAGCAAAGGTTTTCTATCTCCTGCTGCATGTCTTACCCGGTTTCCTGGTGTACGCGGTCATCAACATTCCTGTCGTCTATCAGCTCGTCCTTCGTCTTACGGGTCTATCCGGCAACAATCTCCAAGGCTGGAGCGTTCTGGCAATTTTTCTGGGATGGCACCTGATTACTCCACTGCTGGTCCTGCGCTGGGCTGACAAACTCTCCTTCAAGGACTCTCTCTCGTTTCTGGGTTTAGCACGATTTGATGTGAAAGGATTCTTTCTTGTCCTCCCCGTTGTGTTCATCGTGTTTACCCTGTGCTCGTGGCCTTACATGAAGTATGTGTTCCCCGCTTTGACGAGCTGGGTTGCCGCGGTGCCGGGCCTCAACCCGCCTTCCTACAGCATCTATCGAGACCCGAGCGCCGCGTACGGTCTCTTTCCCGGATGGTTTGTCGCTCTCGCGCTAATCGGCAATTTTCTCGGCGAAGAGATTTATTTTCGCGGCTATCTGATGAAGAAAATAGGTTTTCTGGGTTCTTCGGCGTGGGTAGTGAACTCAGTGCTTTTTGCCCTGTATCACATGTGGCAAGCCCCCACTACTTGGGCGCTAATCGGTCCGGCTTTCGTGTTTGGATTGCTCATGCAGTGGCGCAAGAATCTCTATCCGCTGATCGCGTTCCATTTCCTTATTAATATAGTGTGGAGTGCAATCATCGGGTCGCTTTTGGGCAGTTAGAAATAGACGCACGGTTGTGAAATCGAATCAGATGCTTAAGGCGTCGCGATTTTAGTGTCGATAGTTCGAGCAAGGTTAAAAAGGGGGGCACTCTGTTTACGTTCCGCCTCACAGAATTGCGCAACACGGCTTTGTTTGCGGCAGTGAGCATTTTCAGCGCCATGGGATTAACGGGCACATCGCTCGCCCAGGAATCGGAAACGAACGCCGGATCGAAACCGCTGACGCCGGAGGGGGCGCTGAACTTGCGCTTCATCTCGGATCTAAAGCTTTCGCCCGACGGGATGCGGCTCGCGTTTGTGGTGACCGAGCCGGCTACGGACGATGGGCGCGCGACGCACATTTGGATGTATGACAAACGCGACGGCAGCGTGCGGCAATTTACGTACTCCAAGAAATCGGAGAAATGGCCGCGCTGGTCGCCGGACGGCAAGCGGCTGGCGTTTCTCTCGAATCGCCCCGCGAACTCAGGCGGAGACGGAGAACAAATTTACGTGATGCGTGCCGATGGCGGCGAGGCTGCGGCGATCACCAAGGGCAAGCGCTCGATCAGCGCGTTCGAGTGGTCGCCCGACGGAAAGCAGATCGCTTTCCTCGCGCCCGACGCCAAAACTGAGGCGGAAGAGAAGAAAGAAAAAGACAAAGACGACGCGCACGTTACCGACAAGGAAGACAAGCACGCGCGCCTGTGGCTGCTGAACCTTCTCACGCAACCCGCCACGCAACCTGTTACGCAACCCGTCACGCAAATCGCCACGCCAGCGGCGACGCAGGAAGCCAAAGCCGTCACCCAGCCGAACTGGGAGCTGAGCGAACTTGCTTGGCTGCCCTCGGGCGAGGCGGTTGTCGTCGTGGCCACGGACCATCCCGAATCCGATCAGGAAACCAATCGTATTTTCGCGATAAGACTTGCGGATGGCGCAATGACATTGCTCGCGGCGCCCCACGGCCCGTTTGGCAGCGTAAAGGTCTCGCCCAGAGGCGCGACCGTGAGTTTCATCGGATGCCGCGAAGACGGCCCTGGGCCGCATGATTTGATGTTGCTCGAGGTCCGGCATGGCGGAGCCGGCACCGCGAAAAATCTAACCGGGCTCACGCTGGATCGTCAGATTCTTGACTATGAGTGGACGAAAGAAAGCGGATTGATGACCATCGCGGCCGATGGCTTCCGCACCAAATTCCATGCCATCGATTCGCCAAGCGTGTCGCAGGATGCCGCCAACGAAGCCGCAGCCGCTTTGGCGTTAAATCCAGCCGCGTTCGCGCTCACCGCCGACGGCATGATTTTCGCCGGGCAAACCGCCACGCAGCCGCAGGAGCTGTACGCGTGGGATGAAAAAAACGCGCCGGTGCAGTTGACGCACATCAACGATGCCTGGAAGCAGTACGCGCTGGTGAAGCCGGAATTTTACAAATATAAATCGTTCGATGGACTGGAGATCGAAGCCGAATTGCTAAAGCCCGCGGGCTGGGACGGCAAATCCAAACTCCCGCTCATTGCGCTGATTCACGGCGGGCCCACCGGCGCGTGGGAAGATACCATTGAAACCTGGGGGCAACTGCTCGCCGCACGCGGCTACGCCATTTTTTATCCCAACATTCGCGGCTCCGTCGGCTACGGCCAGAAATTCATCGAAATGAATCGCGGCGATTGGGGCGGTGGGGATTATCGCGACGTGATGGCTGGCGTGGACGATTTGCTCGCCAAGGGCATCGCCGATCCGGACAAACTCGGCATCGGCGGATGGTCCTACGGCGGCTACATGTCCGAATGGGCCATCACGCAGACCACACGCTTCAAAGCCGCGGTCAGCGGCGCGGGGCTTTCCAATCTCATCTCCGAATTCGGCACGGAAAAAGGTCCGGCGTACGACGAATGGTTCTACGGCTTGCCCTACGAAAAACCCGAAGGCTTTCTGAACAGCTCGCCATTTCTATATTTGAAAAATGCCAAGACGCCCACGCTCATTTTGCAGGGCGATGCCGATCCCGTCGATCCGCTGGGCCAGAGCCAGGAGCTGTATCGCGGGCTGAAGCGCTACGGCGTGGAAAGCGAATTGGTGGTTTATCCACGGGAGCCGCATGGCTTTCACGAGCAGAAGCATCTGCTCGACCGCTTGAATCGCATCCTGGCGTGGTACGACGCGCACCTCAAGCAACCGCCAGCCACAGCGCCAGCCGCAGCGAAGTAGTGCATTTGGCGAACGTGGAGTGCGCGAACGGGAAAAAGACAGCGGGCAGGTGTTCAGTACTTGGGGCTGTGCCGCGAGTACGGATTTAAGGACCTGGACGGCTCGCAGCCGCATTGGGGCGAGCACGCGGCGGCAGCTAGGTTTCGGGTTCTTATGAGAGAAACCTGCCCACGGCGGCACCACGGATAAACGGTCTTGCTAGGCGCCTACAAGCCGCCATATCGGAATATCGCCAACTATCTTAAAGCCGCTCTAGTGGCGTTGCAAAATCCACCACAATTCCTAGCGTAGGGCTTTACAGCGGGAATCGTGGCATGCTAAGGTTGCATCCCGTACCGCCATCGCTGCGCCAGGCGGCTAGGGCCTCTCATCGAGAACCTGCCAAACGTTTCAGTGCCCGTGTGCGAATCCGCGTACGGGGCTGACAACCGCTTCGCGGTTGCTTTGTTGCTGCAACAACCTCCCTCTCGGGGAATACTAAGTCGTCTCTCCTCATGCGCTTGCCCGCATCTAATGGGGCAGGCCCGGCGGTCATGCTGGCGGAGACAAAAGAGGACACTTTGCTGAAGCTGCGAAAAGTGGAAATCACCGGGTTTAAATCCTTCTTCGAGCGCACCACCGTGACCTTCAGCGGCTCGGGGACCACCTGCATTGTCGGTCCCAACGGGTGCGGCAAGTCCAACGTGGTGGACGCGATCTCTTGGGTGCTGGGCGAGCAGAGCCACAAGTCGCTGCGCGCGGGGCGTATGTCCGATTGCATCTTTAATGGCACGCTGAAGCGGCCTCCGCTGGGGTTGGCGGAAGTTACCATCACCATGGAAGACCCGGAACTTGCTGAAGCGGCAAGGTTTGTGCTGGATAGCGTGGAAGCCGCCGATGTTTCCAGCCCAGTACCGGCAACGTCAGGGGAAGCACAATATGAAGGCTCGATAGAGCTGGGTGCAGGTGAGCTGGGGGGCGAGATTGTGTCCCTCGATCCGGCGGCAGGGCTGGTGACAGATGGGCCGCAACCTGTTGCAGAAGCTATGGTTAGCGATCCCGAAAGCGGCAACGCGCAGGAATTTCTAAAGAGCAAGCGCCGCAAAAAAGGCTCCGACAAGCTAACGCTGGCCACCAAGCCGGGCGAGGTCGTTGTTAGCCGCCGCCTCTATCGTTCCGGACAAAGCGAATACCTGATTAACGGCCGGGCTGCGCGCTTGCGCGACATCCAAGACATGTTCATGGGCGTGG
The DNA here is from genome assembly GCA_035314845.1 of Candidatus Acidiferrum sp. Classification (GTDB taxonomy): domain Bacteria; phylum Acidobacteriota; class Terriglobia; order Acidiferrales; family UBA7541; genus Acidiferrum. Next base: position 46 of record DATFYV010000180.1, on the reverse strand, counting down.
GCCTCGGACCCGACTCCTACGCCATCATCGAGCAGGGCCGCATTGG
>DATFYV010000179.1:0-5748 GCA_035314845.1 Candidatus Acidiferrum sp. | reverse complement strand
GCATGGCCAAATACATCCCCGCGGACAGCGACCTGGTGTTTCAAGTACACTACACCGCGAACGGAGAAGCCACCGAGGATCAAACCAGTGTGGGCCTGCGCTTTTCCAAGCAGCCTCCGCCACAGCGCGTCTTGACTCTGCAGCTCACCAACGACCATTTCGTGATTCCGCCAGGCGCGCCAAACTATCGCGTCGAAGCCCGTGGCACCCTGCCCAACGACGCCACGCTGCTCAGCTTCTTCCCGCACATGCACCTGCGCGGCAAACGTTTCGAATACAACCTGGTACACCATACCGCTGCCGCGCCCGGAGCCCCGCCAAACACACCCGCTGTTACCTTTGAGCCGCTGCTGCGCGTCCAGTATCACTTTCACTGGCAAATGAGCTACCGCCTGGCTACTCCCCTGCCTTTGCCCGCCGGCACGGAGTTACAAGCCGTGGCTTGGTTCGACAATTCCCGCGACAATCCCCACAACCCCGACCCCGACGCGGCGGTCCGCTGGGGCGAACAGACCTACGACGAAATGATGGTCGGATTCTTCGACGTAGCCGTGGAAGCCAAGCTCGATAAGCACAGCTTCTTCGTTCGCCACTAGTTTCTCCCAGGTGGCCGCGCGTTGTGCTCATCCGCTATTTGCAGTTTGACTACGCCGCCGAGCATCAACCCGCGCGCTGCGCGCCGCTGTGCTAGATTTCAAAATTGACGCTCTTACTGCGCCAACAACTGTGACCACCCAGGCACCCATCGCGCCCAAACGTCCCCCAGCCCCGGCCCCGCAAAAGGCCCCGCGCGTCGAGTTGTATTGGGAAGCTGTAACCTACAAGACCGTCCTTGTTTATTTGCTGCTGTTCCTGGCCATCGTCGGAGCGGTCCTGGTCATTCTCAAACCCGAGTGGTACACCGCCACCATCACCAAAGTCACCACTGCGGTGAACAATGCCGCGGACAACGACACCGGCACCTTCACGCAGACGCAGGCCAAATTCGTCAATTTGACCGGCAAAGTACAGGTAAAGAAAGTCGACTCCGTGCAATGGGTGGACGCCGACTATCGCACTTCGCTGGACAAGGGCGATCTGGTGCAAACGGCTTCCGATGCCGCGGCGCGCATCACCTTTGCCGACGGCACCACGTACACCGTGAAAGCCGACACCCTCGTCACCGTGGAAGAAAATCTGATGGGCAACAACAAGCCCACCAGCGTGGCCGTGCGAATCAGCACGGGTTCCGTGGATCTGGCCACGCCCAACTGGGCTTCGCCGGATTCCAAGGCTGCGGTCAGCATGGAAGACACCACCGCGTCGCTCAGTCAGAACAGCCGCGCTTCGGTGAAGAACGATCCGAAGAACAACGATCACGAAATTTTGGTGGCCAGCGGCGCCGCGGAAGTGCAGCGCGGCATCGAAAAAGTGGAATTGACGCAATGGGAAAAAGTCAGCTTCCCAACCGGCGGACCGTTGCAAAAAACAAATGTGCTTGCGCCGCCGTCGCTGGTTGAGCCGCTCAATCTCGCGCCCATCATTTCGGAAAACCCCAAAACTTCTCCGGTGCGCTTTGAATGGAAGCCGGTGGAAGACGCCGTGGGCTACACCTTGCGCATCAGCACTACCACCATGTTCACCAAAATGGTGAAAGAAGCGCACACCACGGGAACCAGCACCGAAATCGTGGGTCTGGATGCCGGCGACTATTTCTGGAACGTCACCGCCACCGACTCCAAGAAAGCAACCAGCGAGACCAGCGAAACTTTCAAGTTCACCATCGTCGCGCAGGGCAAAGCCGAAGAGATGATGCTGCAGATCGACGGCACGCAAATGCACGGGCGCGTGGCGGAAATCGTCGGACGCACCGAGCCGGGCGCCGCGCTCATCGTCAACGGTCAGCCGGTCCCCAACATTTCCGCGGACGGGACCTTCCGGCATTTCACCGAGCCCCTGGATCCCGGACAGCACACCATCGTGGTCATCGGGCAGAACCGCCGCGGCGGCACGGCCAAAAAGGAATTTTCCATCGTGGTCCCGAAATAGCGGCAAAGCGCGAAGAAACGCCAGCGCGGCGCGCAAACTTTGCGCTGCGGCCAGAGTGCGCAGATAATGAAGATGGCGCACAACAAAAACAGATTGTGAGTGCCGGGGCGGGCAGCAGGCTGCGAAGAAACGTTTTCTTCGCAAGAGGACGGGGGAATGAATAAGAACGGTTACAGCATGAGGTCGGTGTTCAGTTTGTTTTCTTCCGACCTCGCCATCGATCTGGGCACGGCGAACACGCTGGTCTTTGCGCACGGCAAAGGCGTGGTGGTCAATGAGCCGTCGATCGTGGCCATCAACAAAGCCACCGGAGAAGTCGTGGCAGTCGGCAAGGAAGCCAAGGACATGCTCGGCCGCACGCCGGGCAACGTGGTGGCCATCAAGCCCATGAAAGACGGCGTCATCGCCGATTTCAAAGTTACGGAAAAAATGCTCACGCACTTTATTCAGAAGGCCCACAATCGCCGCGTACTGGTGCATCCGCGCATCGTCATTGGCGTGCCCAGCGAAATTACTCCGGTGGAAAAACGCGCGGTGCAGGACTCCGCCTATCGCGCGCGCGCCAGCGAAGTTTATCTTGTGGAGCAAGCTATGGCCGCGGCCATCGGTGCCGGTCTTCCCATCGACGAGCCTTCCGGCAATATGGTGGTGGACATCGGGGGCGGCACCACCGATATCGCGGTCATCTCCATGAGCGGCATCGTTTATTCGCGTTCCGTGCGCGTAGCGGGCAACGAAATGGACGAAGCGGTCATGCAATACCTGAAGCGCAAGTACAACCTGCTGGTTGGCGAGCGCACCGCGGAACAAATTAAAATGGAAATTGGCTCCGCCTACCCGCTGGAAAAGCCGCTCACCATGGAAGTGAAAGGCCGCAACCTGATCGAAGGCGTCCCCCGCACCGTCACCATCGACGACAGCGAAATTCGCGAGTCCCTCAGCGAATGCGTGGCTACTATCTTAAATGCTGTGCGCGTGGCCCTTGAACGCACCCCGCCCGAACTTTCGGCGGACATCAGCGACCGCGGCATTGTTCTGACCGGCGGCGGCGCGCTGCTCAAAAATCTCGACAAGCGCATTCGCGAAGAAACCGGCCTGCCCGTTTCCATCGCCGACGATCCTCTGGCCTCCGTGGTGCTCGGCACCGGAAAAATGCTCAGCGATTTCAAACTGCTACGCCAGGTTTGCATCGACTAAATATGGTCATGCCGTTGCACAGCAGCGGCCAGGCAAGGTTTTGCAGCCCGGGAAAAAATCAGAACGAGTCACCCATAACTCATGGTCGGCGTCCCCTCTCGACACAAATCGATCTTCCTCCTGGGCGGCATGGTGTTGCTGCAGATCCTGCTGCTCGCGGCGCAAATCAAGCGCGACGCACAAGGCCGCCTGATCCGCGTGTGGACCGTGGGCGCGATTTCTCCCTTCGAACGTGCCGGCTCCTACGGCATCGGCAGCGTGCGCGGCACCTGGGGCCATTACTTCGCGCTGCAAAACACCTCCCGCGAAAACGAGGAGCTCAAGCACGAAAACGACGTACTCAAATTGCAGGTCACGCAACTGCAGAGCCGCGTTTCGGAGGCCGAGCGCCTCGAGCACCTGCTGAATTTCCGCGAAGCGCATCAGGAAGCGCCCATGATGGGCGCGCGCGTCATCGGCACCAGCGCGGACACCGCCACGCGCGCCGTTTACATCGATCGCGGCGAGCGCGACGGCGTGCAACGCAACATGGCCGTGATTACTCCCAACGGCATCGTCGGCAAAGTGATCGAAACCTTTTCGAATACCGCCCAGGTTTTGCTCATCACCGATAAAGAGGGCGGCGCCGGCGCCATGCTCGCCGAATCCCGCAATCAAGGCGTCGTGGGCGGCACCGGCGAACCGCTGCTGGAAATGAAATACATCGCCAACGACGACAAGGTGGACGTCGGCGAACAGGTGGTGACCAGCGGCATGGATCGCATTTTTCCACCCGATTTGCCCGTCGGCACGGTGGCCGAAGTTAAGGCCGGCAATCCGTTTAAAGTCATCCGCTTGCGCCCCGCTGCCAAGCTGGAGCAACTCGAAGAGGTAATTATCCTCACCACCTTGCACCCGCTCGAGGTGAAAAAAGAATCCGCCGCAAGCGATCCCGCAACGGCGGGCGCCAAGGCGAGCAACGCCACGAGCGCTCCCGGCAAACCCGCCACGGACAAGAACGCCACCGCGCAACCAGCGGTTGAAAAGCCCAAGCCTCCGGCGGCCAACCGATGAACGAAACTTACGACATTCGCACCGCTGAATCGCACATCGAAGTCCACAAGTTTCACGGCGGCGCCATTATCGGAACGATGGTCGTGATTTTCTTCCTGCAAGCATTCCTGCCGCAATACTTTCATCAATTGGCAATTCTCGATCTACCGCTCCTAGCCACCATTTATTTCGGTTTGAGCCGCCGCAATCCCTCAACCGGCTTGTTGCTCGGCATGGCCATCGGCCTGGCACAAGACAGCCTCAGCGGCCCCACCGTCCCTCTCGGCCTCTACGGCATCGCCAAAACCATCATCGGCTACCTCGCCTCCTCCATCGGCGCGCGCCTGGACACCGAGCATCCCGCGGCCCGCTTCGCCTTAACAGTGCTTTTCTTCGGCCTCCATCAAGGCATTCTGGTGCTGGAGCGCCGCATCCTGCTCGCCCAGCCGGAAGTGTGGTTCACCGTGCGCCTCGGCATTGCCGCGCTGATCAACGCAGTAGTCGGCGTCTTACTCTTCACCCTGCTCGACCGCCTGCGCAAACCTTCTTGAAGTTTAATTCGTGGATAGGAATGTTTTGAGATCGGCGTAGTTGCTGGAAAACGGCAGCGAGAGTTTTTCGCGTTTGAGGCAGGCCGCAAGGCGATCCGGCAACGGCGGAGCGCTGCCAATGGCTCGTTGCACGACGTCCGCAAATTTAGCTGGATGCGCGGTCGCCAGCACCAGACCCTGCGCAGGCTCCGGATGCTCGCGCCGGTACGCTTCCCAGCCAAGAATCCCCACCGCGGTGTGCGGATCGGCGATGTAGTGATAGCGTTCGTACACCATTTTCATTGCGCCAAGCGTTTCTTCGTCGCTCGCGCCGTGACCCCAAATCTCCTTCTGCACGTACTCCAGCCGGTTGCGGCACAAATCCAGCAGCCGCGGGAAATTATTGGGACTGCCCACGTCCATGGCGTTTGAAATGGTCGCGATGCCGGGACGCGGCTGAAATTTTCCGGTTAACAAATATTGCGGCACCACGTCATTCGCGTTGGTCGAAGCAATAAATCGCGCCACCGGCAAGCCGATGCGTTTGGCAAAAATCCCTGCTGTCAAATTGCCAAAATTTCCGCTGGGCACCGAAACAATCAGCGGCACGGAAGCCACCGGCAGCTGCCGGTACGCCGCCACATGATAAAACATCTGCGGCAAGAGCCGCCCGATGTTAATGGAATTCGCGGAAGTCAGGAACGCGCGCTTGTTTAATTCCTCATCCGAAAACGCCTGCTTTACCAAGCGCTGGCAATCGTCAAACGAGCCCGCCACCTCCAACGCCGTAATGTTCTCGCCCAACGTCGTGAACTGCTTCTCCTGCGCCTCGCTGATGCGCTTCGAAGGATACAGAATCACCACGCGAATCCCCGGCACGCCCAGAAAACCGTGCGCCACCGCGCTTCCCGTATCCCCCGAAGTGGCTACCAACACGGTCAACTGCTTCGCTTCCCCGCGC
>DATFYV010000178.1:0-7134 GCA_035314845.1 Candidatus Acidiferrum sp. | reverse complement strand
AGGATCGCTCAGCAGGCCCGGGTCACTGAGGGAGATCACCGGTTGCTCCAGAGCGATGAACCATTCGTAGGGGATGCCGAAGGTTTGGGTACCTTGATCGGCGTGGTAGAACCAGGCGCTTTGTTGCGGGGTCCAGTTTTGCTGGAGCCAGACAACGTTGGTAGCGGAAGGATAGGTGGGGAGGTCGATCGTGAAGTTCGCGCGATTGTCTTGCCACCATTTCACACCGACAATCCCGAGGATGACTACGACGGCTAAGACGGCGAGCGCAATTTTTTTGAACATCGTTTCCAGCCCTTTCTGGAAGTGCCGCGTTGATGGCATTTGCGGCGCGTAGAGATGCCTTCGATAGAACTGGGAGGCATCTATAAGGGGAGAGTAATTTTACGAGAGGTTACTACCATTTGGAGTTGGGGGCAATGGGTTACATTCGTCAGCGGTTCATGTGGAGGAGTGCGAGCTGGAGTTCACGGGTGAATGCGCTTGGGGCCCGTCCCGCAGTTCAGACGCGCGGGGAGGCCGCTGGAATTTGCTTATTCTCCCAGTGCAGGCGGACGTTGTGGCCATCGGACAGGACGGTCACGGCGGTTAAGCAGTAAGCTGGCGCGTTCACGCATCTGCCGGTGGCTACGTCAAATTCCCAGCCATGACCGGGGCATTCGAGGACGCCGTTGGCGATGGAGCCCTCGGAGAGGGGCCAGAAGGCGTGGGGGCAGGAGTCCTCGTAGGCGACAATCTGGGACTCCGTGCGCATGACCACGAGATTCATGCCCGCGTGGGTAACGCGGAAAGGGGAATTCAAGGGTACATCCGTTAGGGCGAGATCAACGTGTGGCATACCAGTTATGTAGCTTCTCCGGATCAGGTTCGTATAGAAAATGATAGAGCGGTTCGTTGTAAACGTCGGGCTGGCGGGCGCCGCGAAAGCGTAAGGAGAGCAGGAGATCTTCGAAGAAAATCTCCTCGCCGGTCATATAAGGGGAGATGAGCCTGTCTTCTACCTCGATTTTGTACGTCCAATCGGGAAGAAGGCCTTCGCGCACGAAGGAGGGTCCTGGAGAGGTGAAATCCACGGTCCACTGGCCGCCGTGTTTGCCGGTGACGTTGAGGGCGAGTTTGGCATTGATGCGCTGGCGCGCGGCAGGCGTTTGTGCGGCGACGAGTTGCTGAAAATGATCGACCAGGAGCGAAGGAAGGTTGGGGTCGGCAGAATGTTCCGCGGCGCGCGCTGCGGCAATAGCGGGCGCCATGCGTTCGGAGGCCTCGCGCAGGTACTCTTGGCGGGGAACGCGAATCGATGCCGGAGCATGGGGCTCCAATCCGGTGCGGCTGTCCCAAACATCGCTGACGGCCATGTACAGGGGATTAGGGGCGACGCCGGCCTGGCGTAATTCCTCGACCGCGATTTGCGGATCGACAAAAATTCCGCGTTGCTCGTCGTTCAACCAGAACAGTTCGGGATCGAGAACGGTGCAGGGTCCGGCGGCGGGCACCGCAAAGCGGGGCTTAGTCAGTTTGACGCGCTGCAGCAGGCTGCGCAGGAGGGTACGCCGGCGGCGGCGCACCAAGTCCAGCATGACGTCTTCCGGGTAGCCGTAGAGCATGGGATACCAGTTGGCGCCGGAAAACATGTAAAAGCCCAGATCCAGACTGAGACTTCCGAGGCGTTCGAGGTCCGCAAAAGAAAGTTTGCAATCGGTCTCGTTGAACATGCGAACGCCGTCGTGCTCGATGAGGATGGCGGCATCGTTGGTGTATTCGGCGGTGCCGAAAATGGTGACGGAGACGCCGTTTTCGAGAGTAAGGCGCTCGCCAGATGGCAGCTCGCGAATATTGGTGAAACCGAGGCCTTGCAGGAAGTTGCGCAGTTTGGGGGTGGCGAAGCGGCAGATCAGGAGGGGCAGGTCCGGACGGAAATGCTTTAGCGTGGCCACGTCCAGGTGGTCCTGGTGCTCATGGGAAAGGAACAGATAATCGATATCTTTGGGGAAAGTGTCGGGAGTGACACCGGCGTCGGCGAGGATATGGGTGTGAAACCAAGTGCCGTGGTAGGCGCCCTCGGTGAGCCAAGGATCAGTGAGAATCTTGAGGCCACCGGCTTCCGTGAGCGTGCAGGCCTGACCGTAGTAGGTTACGCGCATTTGGCGTCCTGAGCGGGGAGCAGATCGTGGGCAGAACGGATGTGCTGAGAGGTAAAGTTCACACGGAACGGTGCCATGAGCGGGTCGATTCTGTCAAAAGTTAATTCGATTAATTCTTTGTTAAATTCATGTAATTAGAGGGGTTGAAGCGATACGAGGACGCCGATCGATGGATTCGTGGGCGCGAAGCGCGCGGGGGGCGCAGACATCTCTCATCGGCGGGAGGTAACAGCCGAAAGACAAAATTGCAGACCCTGCGATCTTGCGGAGATGGGGCGCAGCATGCTGCGCCCCTACAAAAGTTGACAAGAGTCGATACATTCGGCAGCTATTGCTTGGTATCCAGGGGGTGGCTGCTGCGCCCGAAGAATTCGTTTTGCAGTTTTAGGCTGGTGGCGTCGGATTTTATGGCGCGGATGGCTTCGGTGATGGTGGAGATCCACTGCTTCATGTCGGCGTCGCCGAGTTCCTTGCTGGCGATGGCGCCATTGCCAGAATAATGGTCGGGAAACTTGGCGTACCACCAGATGCCGGTATAGACGGTTTCGGGGAGGTGCACGCGGTTCTGGTCGGCGCCAGATTCCTGCGGGGCGCGGTCGAGGTGCACGAGGTCGGGGCGGGAGATCATGGTGTTGGAGGTTTCGGATTGTCCGGCGTGCATGTCGACCTTGTCGGTCTTGAGCGGGTTGTTGGGTTGGGAATTTTCGCCCCATTGCACGTAAACCACATAGTCGTGGTATTTGTCGAGCTGGGTTTGCGCGAAGTAGGGTAAGAGGCTCTCGTTGCCGCCGTGGCCGTTGACGATGAGAATTTTTTTGCAGCCATTGCGGGCCATTTCGTCGGTGGTTTCCTGGAGGAGAGAGAGCTGGAGTTCGCGGGAGTAGGCGATGGTGCCGGGTTCGTGCTTGGCCTCGAAAATTTGCCCGAAGTAGTATTCGGGGAAGACTACGGCGTATTCTTCGTCGGCGGCGTGGAGGGCGGCGTAGCGGACGTTGAGGAGATCGGTGCCGAGAGGGAGGTGAGGGCCGTGTTTTTCGAGTATGCCGAAGGGAAGGATGCAGGAGTTTTGGGACTTTTGGATGGCGTCGCGGAAGTCGGAGGCGGTTAGTTCTTCCCAGTGGGTAGAGAGTTTGGTTTGGGCGTGGGTGGCTGCGGCGAAGACGGCGAGAAGCGAGAGAATTAGGAGATGGCGGGCGCTGTTGCGGATCATTTGTGGCTCCTGAAATATCGATCGGTTGGTGCGGGAAGATTGTAACGCGGCGAGGCCGAAATCGCGCAGAGCGGTAGGAAAGGCAAAGCATGGGTCTGAAGACCCGCCGCTACAACGGCTAGGGTTGGGCACCGGGTAGCGTGATTCTCAATGCGAGATCCCGCTCGTATACTAAGCTGCTTGATGGGCGGATGAATCGCGAACAAAAATATCGGCGCTTGTGGACGGTAGTGGTGCTACTGTTTTGCGCCGCGGGGGCGCGGGCGCAGAGCAATGTGGGAGAGTTGCGTTTGAAGGTGCGGGATGCGAGCGGGCTGGGGGTGCGGAGCGAGGTACTGTTGGTTAGCGAGGCGAATCAGTTTCGCGATGCGTACGAGACGGATGCCAATGGGAATGCTACGGCGAAACGATTGCCGTTTGGCGTTTACCGCGTGCACATCGAGCGGGAGGGATTCGCGGCGCTGGACGATACCGTGGAGGTGCGCTCGGCGATACCGGCGGAATATACAGCTACGCTAAGTGTGGCGTCGTCCAGTACATCCATTTTGGTGAAGGATCAGGAGACGTTGATCGATCCTTACAGCCCGGGGGCGAGCGAGCATATTGGGTCGTCGACGATCGAAAATCGGGCGACGTCTTTGCCGGGTCGGTCGATCGTGGATTTGGTGAACTCGCAGCCCGGGTGGCTCTATGAAGGCAACGCAGTGTTGCACCCGCGCGGGTCGGAGTATGTGACCCAGTTTGTGGTGGACGGTGTGCCGCTTACGGATAACCGCTCGCCGAGTTTTGGTGTGGAGATTGAGGGCGACGATGTACAGTCGCTGACGGTGTATACGGCGGGATTTCCCGCCGAGTATGGGCGGAAATTAGGCGGGGTGGTGGAAGTGGAGACGGCGCGGGATACGCGGGATGGATTTCATGGGAAGTTTGTGGCGTCGGGCGGGAGTTTTTCCACAGCGGACGGGTATTTTTTGGGGCAGTACGCGTGGGGGAAGAATACTCTTGCGGTTAGCGTGGATGGGGCGGGGACGGAGCGTTATCTGAATCCGCCGGTGGTGCAGAATTTTACGAATGCAGGGACGAACGGAGATTATTCGCTGCGCTACGAACGGGATCTTTCCGACAAAGATCGGATTAGCTTTCTGGTGCGGCATGGATTTTCGCGATTTACCGTGCCGGATGAACTGCTGCAGGAGCAGGCGGGGTCACGGCAGGACCGCACGATTACTGAGACTTTGGGAATTGCGTCGTACCAGCATACGTTTTCGGCCAATGTGCTGGCGGACTTTCGTGTGATGGTGCGGGATGCTTCGCAGTCGCTGACGTCGAATCCGCTGGCTACGCCGATTATGGCGTTTCAGGAGCGCGGGTTTCGGGAGAGTTACTTGAAAGGGGCGGTTTCGATTCATCGCGGACGGAATGAGTGGAAGGCTGGATTTGAGGTGGATTCCACGCATTTGCATGAGGCGTTCAATTACAACATTACGGATCCTTCGCAGTTCGATCCGGCGACGCCGCTGACGTTCAATTTTTCGGAGGAGCGGCGGTGGGATCTGGAGCAGTCGGCGTTTGTGCAGGATCAGGTGCGATTGGGGAAGTGGACGGTTAGCGCGGGGCTGCGGTGGGATCATTATCAACTGTTGGTGAACAAAGAGGCATTTAGCCCGCGCGTAAGTTTTGCGAGGTATTTTGCGGCGGCTCAGATGGTGGTGCATGCGTCTTACGATCGCGTTTTTCAGACGCCCTTCTTTGAGAATATCCTGCTGTCGAGTTCGCCGCTGGTGGTTTCGCTGAACCCGGAGAATTTTCTGCGGCTGCCGGTGCAGCCTTCGAATGGAAATTATTTTGAGATTGGGGCGACGAAGGGATTCTTCGATCAGGTGCGTCTGGATGTAAATGTTTTTGACCGCACGGTGGGGAATTACCTTGATGACGACCAGTTGCTGAATACGGGAGTTAGTTTTCCCATTACGTTTGCGCACGCGAATCTTTATGGGGCGGAGGCTAAGCTGGAGTTGCCGCATTGGCGCGGGTGGGATGCGTTTGTCAGTTATTCGTACATCGTGGGGTCGGTGCATTATCCGGTGACGGGCGGGTTGTTCCTGGGGAACGATGCTGTCGCGGCGCAAGCTGGCGCGGGACGATTTTGGGATTCGCAGGACCAGCGCAACACGGTAAGGACGCGTGCGCGATATGAATTTACCAAGCGCATCTGGGCGGCCATCGGCAGTGAGTACGGGAGCGGATTGCCGACGGAGTTCGACGCCACACAGCCGGGCGCTGTGACCATGGCCATTGCACAATATGGCCAGGCGGTGGTGAATCGCGTGAACCTTGCGCGGCAGCGAGTGCGGCCATCGCTGGCGGTGGATCTTTCCGCAGGGGCGGAAGTGTGGCACACGGAAAAGCTTTCGATTCGCGTGCAGGGGGATGTGACGAATCTCAACAACCGGCTAAATTTGATGGATTTTGCGGGTTTGTTTTCTGGAAATGCCATTGCGCCGCCGCGCAGTTATGCGGTTCGGCTGACCACGAATTTCTAGGGCGAGACATTGCGAACGCAAGTCGGGATCGTCGGGGCGGGACCCGCGGGGCTAGTGCTCGCGCAGATGCTGCATCTGCAGGGGATTGATTCCGTGGTGGTGGAGATCAAGAGCCGCGCGTATATCGAGGAGCGGGTGCGCGCGGGAGTCCTCGAACAAGGTACCGCCGACCTACTGACGGAAATTGGCGCGGGCGAGCGCATGAAGGCTCAGGGATTGCGCCATGGCGGGATTGAGCTGCAGTTTGCGGGACGGCGGCATCGCATCGATTTCCAGGAACTCACGGGTGGGAAATCCGTGATCGTTTACGCCCAGCACGAAGTCTTGAAAGATTTGATCAAGGTCCGGCTGGCTAGCGGCGGTGGACTATTTTTCGAGGCCGAAGATGTGAGCGTGCATGACTTGAAGGATGGGACGCCGCTCATCCGTTTCCGTAAGAAGGATGGCCAGTCCGAGGAACTGCACTGCGATTTCATCGCCGGTTGCGATGGATTTCATGGCATTTGCCGGACGGCCATTCCGGATGGCGTCCTGACGGCCTACGAACGGACGTATCCCTTTGGCTGGCTCGGTATATTGGCGGAAGCGCCGCCTTCCTCTCACGAGCTTATTTACGCGCATCACGAACGCGGATTCGCGCTGCTGAGCATGCGCTCGCCGAAGATTTCGCGTCTGTATGTGCAGTGTCCTCCGGACGACGACCTCGCGGTGTGGCCCGACGACCGAGTTTGGGAGGAGTTGCACGCGCGGCTCGAAACCGCGGACGGCTGGAAATTGACGGAAGGTCCGGTGGTGCAAAAGGGCATTACTGGGATGCGCAGCTTTGTGGTGGAACCGATGCAATACGGGAAACTGTTTCTGGCGGGGGATTCCGCGCACATCGTGCCGCCGACTGGCGCCAAAGGTTTGAACCTGGCTGTGGCCGATGTACGCGTGTTGGCCAGAGCCCTTGCGCAGTTCTACGATTCCGGCAACGCCCGGCTGTTGGAGCAATACTCAGAAAATTGTCTGCGCCGGGTGTGGAAGGTGCAGCGCTTCTCCTGGTGGATGACTTCCATGCTGCATCGCTTTGAGGGCGACAATCCTTTCGATCAGCGTCGGCAGCTTGCGGAATTGGACTACGTGACCAGTTCGCGAGCGGGCGCGCAGTCGCTGGCGGAGAATTACGTGGGCCTGCCGTTTGATTGAAGACTTACAGATTTTAGGTTAGCGGGCCGGCCTGCACTTTGGGACAGTGTGC
>DATFYV010000177.1:0-4672 GCA_035314845.1 Candidatus Acidiferrum sp. | reverse complement strand
GTTACCACTCCATCGTAGCAGAGCGATGCGTTTCCCGGCAATTGGCTGATCATTCTCCGCGCATACCGCTTCGTATTTGCGCTCAAAGGCCGTCCTAGCGCCGGGACGCAAAAAACGCCTGCAGCAGAGCCACAGATTCCTCCGCCAGGATCCCGGCGGTAAAGGGCACCTGGTGATTCAGCGCGCCATGCTCCAGTGCCGCGAAACAAGTTCGCGCCGCGCCACCCTTGGGGTCGTCCGCCCCATATACCAGGCGTGCAACGCGTGCTTGAATCATCGCGCCGGCGCACATGATGCAAGGTTCGAGCGTTACGTACAACGTGGTGTCTGCCAGCCGGTAGTTGGCAAAGAGCTTGGCCGCCGCCCGCAGCGCCACGATCTCTGCGTGCGCCGTGGGATCGCAATCGCCAATGGTGCGATTCCCGCCGCGCGCCACGATTTCGCCGTTGAGCACCAACACGGCGCCGATCGGCACTTCGCCGATCGTCGCTGCCGCGCGCGCTTCGGCAAGAGCCTCGTGCATGAATTGAAGGTCGGCGTCCACGTGCAACAAGACTAGCATTCGCACCGACGCGTGGCATAGGCTGGCAATAAGCCAAGCAAAATTTGCGCCGCGAAATCCTACGCGTCGCCAATCCCTGGATTTGTTTCCCCGACTACCGCAGCGGCATCCGCCATCTTCCGCTAGAATGGTGGAAGAACGTTCAAGGAGCTTATCTGCGGCAAACTGCGTGCGTCATGTATCTGGCCGTGGACTCACTGATTCCAGTACGCGGAAAGGCCTTTCCCGGACTGGATGAATTCAGCGCCACGCTGGACCACTCCGCCGTACCCGCCGTGTGGGTTACCAGCCGCACCCGCCTGCAGATGGACGAGCCCCGCCGCAAGAACGGCCACACCCATCCTTTCATCGGCGAAGGTGGCTGCGCCGTGTTTTTGCCGGAAGACTATTTCCATTTGCGCCCGGAGAAAACGCTGCGCCTCGGGCGGTTTACCAGCATGCCCATAGCGCAGCCGCAGCCCGCGGCTCAGCAAGCCCTGGACAGCCTGGCGGAAGATACTGGCGTGGAAGCAGTTCCGCTGCGCAGCCTTTCGCCGCGCGAACTGGTGCAAAACGCCGGCTTGCCCGCCCGCGACGCGGAAATGGCCCGTCAGCGCGATTTCGACGAACTGTTCTTTTTCGCCGGCGCATCCGATGCCGACGTGGCGCGTTTCCTCGCCGAAGCAAAGTTGCGCCAGCTGGCGCTCCGCCAGCACGGTGTGCTGTGGTCGCTGGCCGTGGGCGCCAGCCTGCAAAGGTGCATCCGCGATCTGACAAAACTATATGATCGCGCACTGCGCTATCACGCCGTGGCCCTCGGCGTCGCTACCACGGAAGAAGCCCCGGAACTTTTCCCTTGTTGCGAACGCAATATACTTCTAGCGCAAAAGGAATCACCTGACGCGCCGGCTGACGTTGCCCCAGCCGCCAAGCCGCCAGCGAAAGACTCCAGACTTGGCTCCTACAGCCTATCCATACCGTTGCGCTCCCCGGAAACTTGGGAGCGCCTGCTCGAAACCGTAGGCTCGCGAAGCTATAAATGATCGATCGCACCGCCACGGATCTAGACCCGCTCGCCAGCGCCGCGCACGACTGACACGGATCTTTCCCCGCCGGGAATTCACTCAGAGCACGGCGGTCCGCCATTTGGGTAGGAAACTAAGTTGGTCGAATGTGTGTTCCTTTGCACAGTCCCAGTCCCATCTCAGACGGCATATGGTCTCATCCTGCACCACAACTCTCCTGTTTCGTGCGCGGTACGCGCGCCGGAGAAGCCTTGGGCTACTGGCCTGCAAAATGCCACAAATGAAGCCGAGAGCGCATCCCGCAGCTGCGTGCAAGTTTCAGGCTAGTATTAAGAGTACTAGGAGGCCCGGCTATGAAATGGCTGATTCGCTCCTTCACCGTCCCCGCCGACGAATCCAAGATGAGCCTGGTGCTGGCCATGTGCGCCATGACCATGAGCGTCATGTCCCTGGCCCTGGTCTGGCAGGCTGCGGTCATCGCACAGCAGCGCGAACTCATTCAGTGGCTGGCAAAGGCAAAATTGGGAGTGTGAGCAGCAGCAGAGTTCCCGTGGTGCCATGGGCGAAGCTGTGCTTTGTCAGCCGGAGTTGTACTTTAGAACAGGTCCGTCACTTGTACCATTTCTAGCGGGACATTTTTTTCGCGTTGTGTTTGAATAGAGTCATTCTACTCGCACCCGCGGGGGAAATTGGCTATGAAACACATTTGGCAGCTTGCATTGATGGCTTGCGGAGTACTGCTGCTTTGTGGAGCTTCTCTGAACCCAGTCTCTGCGCTTCCCGCGGCGATGGCCGGTGGCGGAAGCATGGTGGCAACCAACAGTGCCGCGTCATCGCACGACCGCCATGGGCATCGCACCACCCACGCCCGCCACCATCACCACCATCACGCGCATCACTGAACGCGCCGGAACACTTTCGCCGTACATTTTCTGGGGGGATTTTTGCGCGCGAATCGCCGAACGTCGCCAGAAATTCCTGCGTCCGTTCGAAGTAGCGCTACTTGATGAACAGCGTCTCGCGCAACTGGTCGCGTCCGATGAACGATTTGCTGGTGCGGTAACGCGAAAACAGATCCTGTATTTCGCGGTTCTGATAAACCTTTTGCGCCGGGCAAATGAGCGTCGAAGAAATCACCTGCAGGGTATTGGAATCCGCCACCCGGTAGCGCTGAAAGCCCTCCGGCTTCTTGCTGTGAAACATGGCGAAGACCACTGCGCCAGGGCGCAGCAGCTCGGTAATCCACGCGATGGTCTGCTTGGCGACCGCGGGCTCCAGATAATCAAGCAAATCCCAAAGCAACACGGCGTCGAAAGAAGCTTTCGGATATTGCAGGTTGGCAGCCAGAAAACGCTCGGCGCGCCCCACCGGTGTCATGTCCAGGCCATCCCGCACGGAAAAATCTTCGCGCAGGCGGGCTTCTTCCTCGGTCAAAAATTGTTTCCAGCCGCGCAGAATATCTTCGGAAGTTACCCGGAAACCGCGTTCGATGAAGAAACTAAGAGTGGTCTGCCACGCCGGGCCGAGATCCAGCATGGTGCCGCGGCCGAGCCCGTCGAGATTCCACAGGAATTCCTTCAGCCCGTTTGAAACGCGGTTGAACTCCTGCATCTGCGGCGGGCGTGTGGCCCCCACGGCTGCGCTAGTACCATTGCTGTTGCCGTTGTGCGCCTTGCCGTTCGTCGGCGCTACCGGGGTGCCGCTCTCCCGCGTTCCACCGATTCCCATCCCGATACCTAATTTATTTAGAAAGCCCATGGATCAATCCGCCGCCGTATTCGAACCGCTGAAACCCTTAGCCGCGGCTGCCGCGGCCTTCGCGGGCGCTTTCCCGGCTTCCACTTTGCCGCGCAAGGTCGCGCCTTCTTCGATCGCCAAACGCTCGGTACGCACTTCGCCGGAAACCTGGCCGGTACTCCACAACTGAATTTTCTCGCGCGCATTGATGTTTCCGTCGATGCGTCCGCTGATCATCACTTCGCGGGCATCCACGTCGGCTTTGACCGTTCCATTCGGGCCGATGGTCAACACGCCATTAGACAAATTCAATTTGCCTTCCACAATGCCGTCTACATACAGGTCTTCGCTGCCAGTCAGCTCGCCCTTAATTTTTATTCCCTGGCTAATGCTCGCGCCGGAACGGACGGAAGCGGCTGGGACGCTGGCGGCGGGAGAAGCATTCGTTTTGGGACTCGCTGGAGAACTTGGGACAGGAGCCACGCTAGGCGATGCAGCGGGAGTTGCCAGCGGTTCGCCACTTTGAGGCTTCGCATCTTCTTTACGCCACATTGAGACACCTCGACCCGGGGTATAGATGCAAAGTCGCGTCTCTACTGGGAAGGGCTGCGACTAGATACATGAAGATAGTACAGCACTTAGGCGGTGTAAAGGGGAATGGGGAGGGGTAAATATAGGGTGTTTCGTGAGCGCCTATACCACTAATGGTAGTTTTGGTTCGGCTAATCCTACAACCCCTTGCGTACCCATTGTGTCTCATTCTGACTGCCCATTCCCGTGCCGTAACTCCCACATGGCCACCACCATTCCCGCTACCTCCCGTGTTAACTCTTTGAAAGACTTACGCTTTTCCCACCATTCCTCGGGGTCAAAATCCCCGTCGCGCGCACTCACCACCGCCAACTCGATGTCCTGTGGAAAAATATGCCGGAAAATATAGCGTGCCCGCCGCGTGTGGTAGTTGGAGGTCACCACCATCACGCTGTGCCAATGCTTTTGGTTTACCAGCGCCAGGAGCGCTTGCGCCTCTTCGCGCGTGTTATCCGCGTCTTGCGGAAAGACCACGATGTCTTCTTTGGGAACCCCGCGTTCGATTAAATCATGCTGCATCAACTCCGCGATTCCCGCGTATGGGCGAAGCCTGCGTCCGCTGGCAACCACCAAGGGAGCTTTGCCATCGCGTATCAATTCCGCCGCGCGCGTGACCCGGTCGGCGTAAAAATTATCATCGCTGAGCACGATGATGGCGTCGGCGTGCTCCATCGACTCATTCACCACCCAGGATTCGCCGGCGAACCGTAGGATAGGGCGGCGTGCGAGATAAATTGCGCCGCACAATGTCACAAGAAAAAGCAACGCGACCAGCGTG
>DATFYV010000176.1:0-8208 GCA_035314845.1 Candidatus Acidiferrum sp. | reverse complement strand
GGCGAGCTAAGTCAGTTTTATGTCCAATTAAATGAACAGGATAGGAGCATGGATGCGGAAGTTGAGTGGCCCGCGAAATGCAGATTTTTCCCGGGATAATCATGAACCTTGGGGCCAAGGCGTATCTAAGCGCAGTCTGTCTGTCAGGTATGACGGTGTGTGTCTATGCCGTGATGCATGGGGCTACGACGGACCCGCTGCGTTTCGGATGTTACTTCGTGTTGGCGATGCTGGCGGCGGGGCTGAAGGTGCGGCTCCCGGGAATCACCGGAACGATGTCGGTGATTTTCCTGTTTCTGTTGCTGGGCGTGATTGAGCTTAGCTTCCTGGAAACGCTGATGATCGGCTATTGCGGGACGCTGATCCAGTGCTTGTGGAAGCCCAAGGTGCGGCCGCGGGCGATCCAGGTGATTTTCAGCGTGGCGGCGATGAGCAATTCGGTGGCGGCGGCGTATGTCAGCTACTTTTACGCGGCGCAACTGTTCCAGCACAGCGTGCCGTTGCAATTGGCGGTTTCGGCGTCGGCATTTTTTATGGCCAACACGGTGCAGGTCACAGCGGTGGTTTCGCTGACGGAAGGCAAGCCGTTCCGGAAATTGTGGCTGGAATCATATTTTTGGTCGTATCCATATTTCCTGGCGGGCGCAGCGATTGCGGGGATGCTGGCGGCGCTGAATCACTGGACGGGGTGGCAGACCACGCTGCTGGTGCTGCCGGTGGTGTACTGGATTTACCGCTCGTACGATTTGTACCTGGGGAAGATGGCGGACGAAAAGCGCTACGTGGAAGAGATGGCGTCGCTGCACCTGCGCACCATCGAGGCGCTGGCGCTGGCGATTGATGCCAAGGATCACACCACGCACGAACACTTGCGGCGCGTGCGGGTGTACGCGGTGGAGATGGGCAAGCTCCTTGGGATGCCCGCGAAGGAGTTGGACGCGGTGCGCGCAGCGGCGCTGCTGCACGACATCGGGAAGCTGGCGGTCCCGGAGAACATTATTTCCAAGCCGGGGAAATTGACGCCGGAGGAGTTCGAGAAGGTAAAGATTCATCCGATTGTGGGAGCGGAGATACTGCAGCGGGTGGAGTTTCCCTATGAAGTGGTGCCGATTGTGCGGCATCACCATGAAAAATGGAACGGGTCCGGGTATCCCGATGGGATTCGCGGGGAAAATATCCCCTTGGGGGCGCGGATTATCGCGGCGGTGGACTGCCTGGACGCGCTGGCCTCCGACCGGCAGTACCGCAGGGCATTGCCGCTGGCGGAGGCGATGAGCGTGGTGGCGGCGGAGGCGGGCGAGAGCTTCGATCCCCAAGTGGTCCGGGTGCTGCAGGAGCACTTCGTGGAATTCGAGCGAATGGCGCAGCAGGAACCGCTGCCGGATGCATATCTGTCCACGGACGTGAAGGTGGAACGCGGGGAAGCGCCGGCGGCAGGGTTTGAAAAGGGCGCGACGGAAGCGGTGTCGGGCGCAGCGGGGGATTCGGCGGATGTGCTGAACGCCATCGCCACGGCGCGCTCCGAGGCGCAGATGCTGCTGGAGTTGAGCCTGGCGCTGGGGAAATCTGTGAGCCTGGCGGAGTGTCTGGCAATGCTGGCGGTGCGTTTGAAACACCTGGTAGCGCATGACGCCATCGCGGTGTACTTGAAGAGTGGTGGGGAGTTGGTGCCCGAATATGTGGGCGGTGAGAATGGGAGATTTTTTTCCGGGCTGAGAATACCGGCGGGGCAAGGAGTGTCGGGCTGGGTGGCGGAGAACCGCAAGGCGATCTTGAATGGAAGCCCGTCGGTGGAATCGGCGCATACCAATGATGCGGGGCAGTTCAGCACGCTGCAGAGCGCGCTGGCGATACCGCTCGAAGGGATGAACGAAGTGGTAGGGGTTTTGACGATTTACCGAATGGAAAAGGATGCGTTCAGCAAGGACGACCTGCGCGTGCTGCAGGCGATGGCGTCCAAGACCGCGTTGTGCGTCGAGAATGCGGTGAAATTTCGCGAGGGCGAGAGCTCCGCGATGGCCGATCCCTTGACGGGACTGCCAAATGCGCGGGCCCTGTACCTGCACCTGAATAAGGAACTGGCGCGCGCGGAACGCTCGGGCACTGGGTTTACATTTTTGATTTGCGATTTGGATGGATTCCGGGCGCTGCTGGAGCAGTTCGGGCAGCGGGCGGGGGACGAACTGCTGAAGCGATTCGCGGAGGCGCTGACCACGGCGTGCCGGGAATACGACTATGTGGCGCGGGTGAGTGGCGGCCAGTTCGTGACGGTGCTGCCGGGCCTGAAGCCCGCGGCGATCCGCGAGAAAAGCGAAAAGTTTAGGTTACTGGCGGAGTCCGCCGCAGTGGCAGTGTGTGGCAAAGCGGTGCTATCGCTGAGTGTTGGGCACGCGGTGTATCCTGAGCACGGCGGCGACTCTGAGGCGCTGTTGCAACACGCGGACCGGATGCTGAACACGGCGAAGCGGCAGCGCTTAGCGAACGAGTTGGCAGAGATTAGCGGACCGGCGCCGCGATCCGAAGATATGCGTTCCGGTGTTCCGCAGGCCACGCGATAAGTGACGGCGTAAAGAAGCTAGCGCACTGGGGCGGAGTCGAGGACTTCTCGTACCTTTTTAGCGAGGCTAGCTGGGGAAAAAGGCTTTTGGAGATAGGCGATGCCGCGTTCGCGGATGCCTTGGCGAACCACGAAGTCGTCGATATAGCCGGACATGAACAGGACGCGGAGTTGGGGATTCAAGGCGGTCAGACGCTTGGAAAGTTCGGCACCGCTCATTTCGGGCATGATCACGTCGGTCAGCAAGAGCTGGATGCGGCTGGCATGCACGCGGCAAATGGCTTCCGCTTCCTGGGGCCGGCGGGCGGCCAGCACGGAGTAGCCTTGCGAAGCGAGCACCGCCCGGACGAGTTCGCAAACCGAGGCGTCATCCTCGACGAGCAGCACGGTCTCTCCGCCGCGAATTTTGGTGGCACGCTCTTCTTGGGAAACTTCAGTGCTGGCGTCGTAAGGAATGCGCGGGAGCAGCACGCGAAAGCTGGTGCCGGCTCCCGGGGCACTTTGGAAGGTCACCGATCCGCCAGCTTGCTGGACAATACCGTAAACGGTCGATAGTCCCAGCCCGGTGCCTTTGCCGGCGGCTTTGGTGGTGAAGAAGGGCTCAAAGATATGCGCTTGGATGGCTGGATCCATGCCTACGCCGGAGTCGCTGACGATTAGCTCGACATATTCTCGGGGCTGAGGTCCCGATGATCCCTGCGACTTTCCGTTGGCAGAGACGGTATTGCGTGTTTCGATCGAGAGCGTTCCGCCATCGGGCATGGCATCTCTGGCGTTGACCGCCAGGTTTAACAGCACTTGTTCGATTTGACCGGCGTCGGCCATGACCGTGCCCAGCTCGAGGGCGAGATGCGTGGAGATGACGATGTTTTCGCCGATCACGCGATGGAGCAACTTTTCGATGCCGGTCACGACATTGTTCAAGTTGAGGGGCGTAGGCTGGATGGTTTGTTTTCGGCTAAAGGCCAGAAGCTGGCGGGTTAGCGAAGCCGCGCGTTCCCCGGCTTTTTGAATCTGTTCGACGTGGCCGCGGAGCTTGGGTTCGGAGGCGAGTGCGTCGGTCAGGACCGAGCTGTAGCCGCTGATGACCATGAGGATGTTGTTGAAGTCGTGGGCCACGCCGCCGGCGAGAGTGCCGATGGCTTCCATTTTTTGCGATTGGCGAAGGCGCTCTTCCATTTTCTTGTAATCCGAAATGTCCCGGGAGACGCCGATGACCCCGATAATATTGCCGTTGGAATCGCGGTAGGGGGAACGGGTGACGAGAAAGTGTCGTACCTGGCCGTCGCGGGTCGTTTGAAAATCGACCGTAAGGCTGGTTCCAGAGTCGAGAATCTCACGATCATGTTCGGTTAGAGTTTTTGCGGTCATTAAATCGGTCAACTGGAAAGCGGTTTTCCCAATGATTTTATCGATGGGCTTGTCGAAGAATCTGGCAACCATTTCATTAACAATCAGATAGCTGCCGGCGCTGTCTTTGACAAAGATGGCATCGCCGGTGCCCTCGAAGACCGACTTGACGAGGGCGTTTTTTTGATCGAGAGCGGCCTCTGAACGTAACTGCTGGCGTTCGGTCAGGACGATCCGCGCGCTGGAGCAGGCAAAGGACAACAGGACCGCAGCCACGGCAATGGCAAATTGTTGTTCGGCGATGTGTGCGGACATCAGCAAAACAGCCATGGGAAAAACCAGTGGAACCAACTTCAGTGCAATGCGCTGCGAAGATTTCTTGCGGTCCGGCAGGCGCTGGCCCTGGTCTACTGCTTCGATAGGCGAGGTGATGATCAAAGTCGTAGCCGCCGCCAGGGCTAAGCTGAAAGGAAGATCCCACAACGTGCCTGGGCGGAGGCGTTCGTAGACTTGCAGGTAAAGATAGGGGCACTCCGCAAGGGAGTACAACGCGAGGAAGATGGCCATGCGGCCGTAGAGCGAGCGCACTTGGCGGTCGTGGGAACGCAAAGCGCGGAAAGTGAAACAGGCGACCAGGAAAATGTCGCGTGCAAAGCTGACCAACAGAGCGAGTTGCTCGTAGGAAATGGTTCGGGATTGCCAATGCGAAGGGACCTCGAATGCAAAGGTATAGACGGAGGTGACGAGGATGCCCACTTGGGCAAAATCGAGCCATCGCGTCCAGGGGATGCGTTGCGAAGCGGCATAGGGGTCAAGGAACAGGGCCAGGAAGGCTGGCGTGGTCCACAGAAAAAACAACAAATCGCTGGGCCATGGCTGACTTACGGGCCGGTGCAATACGGCGTCGTAAATGGTGGCTAGAGTTTGCGCCAGAACCCAGAGGGAAAACCCGCACGCCTGGAAGCGCCAGAAGGCGCGGGAAAAGCCTGCAGAGTGGTGGGATTCCTGCCAGGCCGCGCCGACGGCGACGGCACTGAGAGCCAATTGAAGGAGGCCGGCAATCAGGGGCGAGGCCGGGAAATGCGGAGCCGCCACAAGCAGCAGTACGTGAAAACCGACAAGAACGAGAACCAGCGCATAAAATAACGGCCGGCCCCGAGGAGAAGACTTGGGACGATCCACGAGCGAGACCCCACGGTTGTTGCTCCACTTACCGGATAGGCTATTTTCCGCCAGCTTGGGATAAAGGCAAGACGCGCAGTTGCAGTGCGGTGTTTATTGGGGAAGTGCACGTTTGCGCAATTTAGGAAGAAATTAAACCCGGAAGCGATGGCGGCCGATCGTAGCCAGCGTACGTATGGCGCGTGTTTTTCGGAGAATTGGCTGGGGCGGAAGGATTCGAACCTTCACCGGCCTCATTAACAGTGAGGTGCCCTACCAGTTGGACCACGCCCCAGCAGCGTCGGCGGCCAGAATTGGCAGCACGTCAGAGGTAGGCTCCGCCGCAGAAGCTAGCGGCGAAGGGTCTAAATAAGATAGCACGGCGGCGGGAATGGAGCAGAGAAGAAAAGTGCAGCCATGAGTGTGGGCTGGGAATCCAAGGGGCTCTGCTGCGAAAAACATCGAATGGGAACGGGCCGGAGAGCGGAAAGGGTGCCGGCACACAGGGAGAATCGGGAATGTTTGGCATCTACGGTGCCTCGTTTCGAAATCTTTGAAACGGTTGCAACTGCGTGTAGCTACGTAGGCTTTGAAGGACGAATTTGTTTTTGGTGTGTGGTTGCATTCCCGAAAGTTTTGGTGGACACTATCGCGTCACAGTCGATCCCGCAAAGTTGCTGATCGCATGTGAGGAGCCCGCAAGCGCCGCGATTTTGGTGGTGCGCGGCGGGACAATAAAACGAAACGAGCTTATGCCCCAGCTTTTTCACCGCAGTGCAAACTCCGCCGCCAGAATCAGCATTCTGGCGGTCGTGATCCTGGCAACCTTGGGATTGACGGTGGTATTTGGCGGCGTGCGGTCGCCGAATTTTACCAACCAGTATTTGATTCGCAATCAACCCATACAATTCAGCCACAAGCATCACGTGGGTGACGACGGAATCGACTGCCGGTATTGCCACACGAGCGTGGAAGTTTCCGCGACCGCGGGGATCCCGCCGACCAGAACATGCATGAACTGCCATTCGGTGCTGTACAACAACGTGGGGTACCTGGCGCCAGTGCGGGAAAGCTACAGCACGGACACCTCGATTCAATGGGTGAAAGTGCATCGGCTGGCGGATTATGTGTATTTCAATCACAGCATTCACGTGAATAAGGGCATTGGCTGTTCGACGTGCCACGGGCAGGTCAATCAGATGCCGCTGATGTTCCAGGCCAATACGCTGCAGATGCAGTGGTGCCTCGATTGCCACCGCAACCCGGAGCAGAATCTGCGGGAGAAGAAAGATATTTTCAATATGGATTGGAAGCCGGGGCCGGACCAGGCGGAAAAGGGCAAGCTGCTGGCGGCGCAATATAATATCCGCGGAGTGCGGGAGCTGACGAGCTGTTCGACGTGTCACCGCTAATGGAATTGATGGGATGAACCAGCGCGAATTTATGGACGAGCATAATCACGAACATCACCATGTGCAGGAGCGTGGTGAGTTGCGCATTTTGAGCGCCAGGGCCGGGGCCGACGTTGCGGCGGAAGCGCCGCTGGCTAAGCACGCCCTTGATTTGGCGGCAGTGCGCGGCAAGCTGCAGGCGAGAGCCGGCAAGCAGTATTGGCGCACGCTGGAAGAGCTGGCGGAAGATCCGCATTTCACGGAGTTGCTGCAGCGGGAATTTCCGCGGCAGGCGCCCTCGGAATGGGATGAAGGCGTAGACCGGCGCGATTTCCTGAAGTTGATGGCGGCTTCGCTGGCGTTTGCGGGATTATCGGGCTGTGGAGTGCCGCCACGTGAAAATGTCGTTCCGTATGTGAAGCAGCCGGAAGGATTGGTGCTGGGCAAGCCGCTGTTTTTTGCCACGGTGATGCCGTTTGGCGCGGACGCGATTGGCTTGCTGGTGGAGAGTCACGAAGGGCGGCCGACGAAGATTGAAGGCAACCCGGATCATCCATCGAGCCTGGGCGGAACGAATGCATTCGCGCAGGCTTCCGTGCTGGATTTGTACGATCCGGATCGCGCGCAGCTGACCACCAATTTTGGGGACATGCGCAGCTGGTCGCAATTCCTGGATAGCGCGCAGGCTGCCGCGGCGGCCATCAAGAGCACCGAAGGCGCGGGCTTCCGGATTTTGACCGGGACGATCACCTCGCCGTTGCTGGCGGAAGAAATTCAGGGGCTTTTGAAGCTGTATCCGAAGGCCAAGTGGCATCAGTGGGAGCCGGCGGTCAGCGACGGCGGACGCGAGGGCGCGAAGCTGGCGTTCGGGCGCTATCTGAATACCGTTTACCGCGTGGAAAAGGCGGACGTAATTTTGTCGCTGGACTCGGATTTTCTGGCCATGGGTCCGGGCAATGTGCGGTACATGAAGGAATTCTTCCGGCGCCGGAAGCTGACGGGTCCGGATGGGGAGATGAACCGGCTGTATGTAGTGGAGCCGACGCCCACGGTGACGGGCGCAACGGCGGATCATCGTCTGCCGCTGCGGGCTTCGGATGTGGAGCTTTTTGCGCGGGCCCTGGCGGCGAAGCTGGGGTTGGGCGGCGGGGCGAGTTTGCCAGGCGCGGAGAAATGGATTGCCGCCGTTGCCGCGGATTTGCAGAAGCATCGCGGCTCGTCGCTAGTGGTTGCGGGCGAACAACAGGGCGCGGAGGTGCACGCGCTGGCGCATGCGATCAACGCGGCGCTGGGCAATTCCGGCGTTACGGTGTATCAGACCGAACCGGTGGAAGCGCAGCCGGTCAATCATTTGCAGTCGATAACGGAACTTTGCGCGGATATGGATGCCGGCAAGGTCGATACGCTGATCATCTTCGGAACGAATCCGATTTACACCGCGCCGCACGATTTTGATTTCGCGACCAAAATTACCAAGGTGCGCAACACCATTCGCGTGAGCACGCACTTTGATGAGACCGCCGAGTACAGCCAGTGGCATATCGCGGAATCACACTTTCTGGAAACCTGGGGCGACGCGCGGGCGTTTGACGGAACGCTGAGCGTAATTCAGCCGCTGATCGCGCCGCTGTACGCCACGCACTCGGCGCGGGAAGTGCTCGCGGCGTTCAGCGACAAGCCGGGCGTTTCCGATTACGACGCTTTGCGCGACCGATTGAAGGCGGCGAATTCTGGCGCGGACTTCGAGAA
>DATFYV010000175.1:0-13650 GCA_035314845.1 Candidatus Acidiferrum sp. | reverse complement strand
GGTGGGCGCGGTGTCTTTCTCGACCGTGGTGCGGAAGGCGTAGAAGGTGCAGTTGTTCTTCACGTCCTTAGGGGTAATGCGCTCGGGGATGGGTTGCGTGCATTCGAAGCGCACACCGGTGTCGAAGTAGCGGCATTGCTTACAGCAGTGCAGCTCAAATTGACACTTGGGGCAGGTGCCCTCGGCATCGAAGCCTGGAGTAAGCACCGCGCCGCAATTGGAACAACGTGCCCGGGTTACCGTGCCGACCATGCGCGGGGTGCGCGGGCCGAACTGATCGGCGCCACGCGGGCCTCCGGCCGGGGGTTGTTTACGGGGTTTTTCTTTTTTTTCTTTTTCCGCGTCACGATAGCCGCGGTGACTGTACTTACGATCCACACAAGCCTCCGTCCGCCGTTCTTCGAAAGACCATATCGACGGACTGCTGCCACTGCTATTCGACTGCCCTGCCCATAACCGCTAGACCATGCGCATGATCAACCGCTGGGGTATGAATGACTCAAGCTCCACATCGGGCAACGCGCGGCACAACTCAGGAGCACAACTCACGAACCGCGCAAAAACAGCACGACAGAAAACGCCGCACTGCACCCTGGGTAATACGGATTGCTATACTCGGCCGGACGGCGCAACAAATCCCTGAGGTTTACCTTGCAGAGCTGCGTCTGTCCGGGAGCAGGAGATAGGACATCTATGTTTGTAATCCTCTGGGAGTTCGATGTCAAGCAGGAGTGCGAAGAAATGTTTACTTCGGCGTACTCCAGGCATGGAGAGTGGGCGCGCCTCTTCGCCAGCGACCCCAAGTTCCGCGAGACCCGTCTCTTCCGCGACATGGCCCGCGATGCGGCCGCGTCTCCGCGATATCTAACCATGGATGTGTGGGCGAGCCGTGAGGATTATGAACATTTCTTGCGCGAGCACTGCGAAGCCTATCAAGAGTTGGATGCTAAGTGCGGCGGATGGACCACGCGCGAGCGGCATTTGCAGTCCTTCGATGCGGATGGGAGGTAACTGGGTGTGGGTTTTGTCTAGTGGAATTACCACAAAAACCAAACTGCCGGGTCTGGAGACCCGTCGCTACAAAAACTTCATCAAGCCGTCGGGCGATAAATCTGGCTGCAAGAAGGTCTGCGGCGCGCCCGCGGCGCGCAAGACGGCTTCGGCGGCCAGATAGCCGCTGCGCACGGCTCCTTCCATGGTCGCGGGCCAGCCGGTGGCGGTCCAATCGCCGGCCAGGAACATCTTGTCGATGGAAGACTTCTGTTGCGGGCGCCATTGGTCGACGCCGGGTTCCGGGGAAAAGGTGGCCGTAGTTTCCTTAATAACCGTGGCTTTCACCAACCGCGCGTCGCGAGATTTCGGCAGCGCTCGATGCACTTCTTGCAGAACCAGGTCGATAATTTCCTGTCGCGATTTGGGGATCAAATCATAAGAAGCGCTGATGACCATTTGCAGGTACTGTCTCGCGGGTGGTGTGCTCAAAGGCTGCGAATCTGAAGATTCGCCACTGCAGGCATTTTCCCTAAGACCTGCGTCGTCGTACAACATTGTTTTGTTAAAAATCCACTGCGTGTGGGTGTCGAGCAGGGTGACGAACGGCTCATCCATCACCTGGCGGTCGAACCAGAAGTGCACGCCGGTGATGGGCGCGTCTTTTATTTTTGCCAGATTGCGAAACGCCGGATCGCTCTCCCGCATCGCCTCCGGCAAGAGTTCCCAGAACGTTTCGTGCGGTAGCGCAAAAATGTAAGCGTCAGCGGTTTCCGTCTTTTGCTCATCGAATTGCACGCCGCTGACTGCGCCATTTTCGATCGCGATGCCGCGAACTGGAGCGCGCAGTGTCACTTCCCCGCCCTTCTGCTCGATGGCCAATTTGCAGCCGCCGTAGAGGTCAGCCAGCGGCACGGTCGGCACACCCATGCGATATCCATTGCGATTGGATAGGAATGCTTTCCAGAAAACGTCCACTCCGAAGCGGGCATCGGTGCGATCGAGTTCTTCATCGAGCGCGCTGACCAACACCACGCGCCAAAATCTCTCGATTGCGCCTTTCGTTTGCTTGCGGCGCTGCAGCCACGTTTGCATGGAGATGGCGGGAGTTTCATTGAGGTCGTGCGGATGGCCCTTGGCGCGCAATATATCCAGCATGGCGCGGGCAATCGACAGTTTGTCGGCCAGCGTCAGCGGCGCAAAAGTGGCGAACGAGCCAGCCATGTGGAAGGGCGCGGGCAACATCCCAGCTTGCATTTCCCCGCGCCGGCCTTGCGGATCAACGAAAACCAGACGGTCGAAATATTTTATTTTGTTGGAGGAGCCGACGCGGCGGTAAAAATCTTCGAGGTTGGTGCAGCAGCCTAGCGTCACATGCTGGCAATTGTCGACGCGCTCGCCGCTAGGCAAAACGTACGAGGTCGCACGTCCGCCTAGGAACGGACGCTGCTCGAACAGCCGCACTCGCCAGCCGGCCTCAGCCAGCGCGACGCCGGCTGCCAGACCCGCTAGTCCGCCGCCGATCACGATCACGTTTTTCAAGGATGTTCTCTTTTGTCAGCCGGCCGAAACGGGCTTTGGCGATGAACAGCATCTTTTCCGCTTTGCTCAGACGGACGCGTTCGCCAAACACGGCAAAGTCCACGGCCTCGATGCGCGCCAGCAATGCGCTGTAAGTATGCACCAGCAGCCACAAGGCGCTGCGACTGTCGGCATCGATCAAATCCAACAGCTCCGCGCCCTGTTCGTAATTCTGCCAAGCACGGTCGGCTTCAAAGCGCAGCAGTTCGCGCACACCCAGCGTAGCCTCGTGGCCTGCAAAGTCTTCTGGCGCCACATTGTACTTGGCCAAGTCCTCTTCCGGCAGATAGACGCGGCCCACCGCGTAGTCTTCGTGCACGTCGCGGATGATGTTGGTCAGTTGAAACGCCAGGCCCAATTTCTCCGCGAGGTCGATAGCATGCGAATCGCGGAAGCCGAAGACATGCGTGCAAGTCAGGCCGACGGTGCCCGCCACGCGATAGCAGTATTCTTTCAGGCGCTCAAACGTTGAATAGGCGTGGATGGTCAGGTCCATCTCCGCGCCGGAAATCAAATCGTGCAGATAGCGCGTGGGAACTTTGTAGCGCTCCAGCGTATCGGCTAGCGCTGGCAAAATTGCCAGCGAAGCACTGGGGGGCGAGTCCAATAGCGTCATGGCAGCGGTGCCGTCGAAACACTGGTCCACGCCGGTAACCGCTTTGTCGAGTTCCGCGCGCCAGCGAGCCAAGCCGCGTTGTTTGACAGCGAGATCCGCGCCTTCGTCGGCAACGTCGTCCACGAGACGATTAAAGGCGTACAGTGCGGCGAGCGCATCGCGTTTGGGTTTCGGCAGCAGGTAGAAGGCGTAATAAAAATTGCTGTGCGAGGCGCGGGCGATGGCGTGGCACCTCGCGTAGGACTGCGCCGCGCCTGATGGCTGCGGTGCACGGGACGGTTGAGACCTCGGCTGTAGGGGCGCAGCATGCTGCGCCCCTACAAAGGCGGCGCCTGTGTTTGCGCCGGGAGGCGCGACGAGCTTGGCGATTAAGGCCCGGCCGAGCAACCGCAACTGCTTGGATTTGGTTACGACTGGGCGGTGATGCAGCGTATCGTAGCCCTGCGCTTCAATGGCGTCGAGAATGGCCAGCCCACCGCGGCTGAACATATCCAGGTCCACGCTGAGCTGGCCGTCAACCAGCTTCGGCAGCTCCGCGCCAACGACAAACAGTTCCCTGGTGCGGCAAATCAAATCCTTCATCAAGTGCACATAGCCTTCGTGAAAGCGCCGCATCACGATGTCGTGCTCGCTGACGCCGTGCGCCGCGGCAATATCCAGCGGAATATAGATGCGGCCTTTTTCGAGGTCACGGCTCACGTCTTGCCAGAAATTCGCAAGCTGCAGCGCGGTGCATGTGGCATCGGAAAGTTCTTGCCGCCGTTCATCCCGGTAGCCGCAGAGATACAGCACCAGGCGCCCGACGGGATTCGCCGAATACACGCAGTATTCGATCATCGCGCCCCAGGTTTCATAGCGCTTGACGACCTGATCCTGCCGGAAGGCCTTTAATAAATCAGCGAACGGCTGCTGCGGAATCTCTTTGGCCAGAATGGTCTGGCGCAGCGCGACGAACACCGGATGCGCGGGACGGCCGTCATAGCAGAGCTGCAGTTCTTGCTCCCACCAGTTCAGCAGTTCCAGAGCGCGCGCCGTCTCCGGAATTTCGTCGCCGAGATCGTCGGCCCAGCGGCAGTAGGCATAAACATTGTAAAAGTGTTGATGCAGGCGCCTGGGAAGCAGCCAGGAGGCGACCGCGAAATTTTCGTAGTGATGCGTCGCTAGCCAGCGCGTGTACGCCTGCGCATCGTCGGGCGAGCATCCGGCGGGCGGAAGCTTGGCGGCAATTTCTAATTCACCGGGACGGAGCATTCGAATTACGGGCGGACGGCAACTTTAATTTCTCCGCTCCGCGATTTCATTTTTTGAAACACTTGCGGCAATTGCGTCAGAGGGATCTCTTCAGTTACGAAATCGTGGGCAGAAATATCTCCGCGGCGAATGGCCTCCAGCGCTTCGCGGAAAAAGCGTGGCGTGTGATGAAACGGCGAAATCAATTTAATTTCGGAATAGTGAATCGCGGCAGGCTCGATTTCAACTTTAGTGCCGCTGGGCAGGCCGCTAAAGAAATTCACCACGCCCCCGCGACGCACCATTTCCACCGCCTGCCGCCAGGTTGCGGGATTGCCCGCAGCTTCCACGACGGCGTCCGCGCCACGCGCCTCGTCCGTAAGCGCGCGCACCGCGGCGATGGAATCCTTAACTTCCGTAACGTTAATCGTAGCGATGGCGCCGAGATGCCTGGCTACCTGCAAGGGCGCCGAACGGCGCGCCAGGGCGATCACTCGCACGCCACGCCGCGAAAGCATGCGCACAAATTTCAATCCGATCGGCCCGCAGCCGATCACCGCAACGGTGTCCCCATTGCGCACTTCCATTTCGTGAATTCCGCGCAACACGCAAGCCAGAGGCTCGGCCAGGGCAGCGCTCGCGTCGTCCACCGCGTGCGGCACTTCCAGTAAATTTTCCATTACAATGCGCGCGGGAATGCGCATGTACTCGGCGTAGGCTCCATTGTTGAACAGCAAATCCTCACAAAGATTTTCCTGACCGCGGCGGCAATGATAGCAGCGCAAACAGGGTGCGGAATTGGCGGCAATCACGCGCATGCCCAGGCGCCAGCGCGCGTCCACACGCTTTCCCGCTACCGCAACCTCTCCCACCACTTCGTGGCCAAACACCGCCGGCGGCTGAATCATCTTCGCGTGATACCCGCGCTTCCAAACTTTCAGATCTGTGCCATCGGTGAGCGCCAGACGCACGCGCAACAGCACCTCGTCCGGCTTCACGCTCGGCACGTCCACCTGTTCGATGCGCAAGTCTTCGCTGCCGTACAGAATGGCCGCGGTCATCTTGGACGGTACGGCAACCCGCGCCGCTTGCGTGGCGGCCGTCTCTTCGCCAAATTCCGTTCGCTTGGTGATTGGCGCTCTGCTGCTCATAGATTCGGTTCAGCCCTCAGTACCTCGAAATGCTTGCCAGCAACTGCTCTCCGAGGATCATCCTATCGCTAGTCATGCGCGATCAATACCTTCAGCGAATCGTCCGTGGGCTGGTTCGCTAGCTCTAGTGCTTCCTGAATTCTATCCAGCGGATAGATGTGCGAGACGATATCCAGCACCGGCAGTTTCTTGTGCAGCACCAGTGCGGCGGCTTCTTGTTGGATGTCCGCCGCTGCGCTGTAGCTGCCTAGGATTTCTTTTTCGTCAATGCCCACGGCCGAGGCGGGAAATTCAATCTTGGTAACGGGATCGTTCGCGGCAAAGAGCAGCACGCGGCCCCCCGGCCGTGCGGCTGCAAGCGCGTCCACCACCACTGAAGGATGGGCAACTGCCACTAGCACCGCATCCGCCCCTCTGCCCTCCGAACGGGCCTTAACCAGTTCCACTAGCTTACCACTGCTTGGGTCGAAGGATTCTATCGCGCCGAGAGCAATGCTCTTTTCCCGGCGCACCGCCATGGGATCGCTGGTGTAGAGCTTCGCACCAGTGAGTTTCGCCACCATCAGCAGTTGCAATCCGATAGGGCCGCAACCCGCGACTAACACCGATTCGCCCGCTTTGACACGAGCCTTTTCGACGGCTTTCACAATGGTGTTAATCGGCTCGATGAAGGTGGCTTCCTCGAAACTCACGTTATCCGGCAGCGCCACGATGCCGCGCTCGGCCACCCAAGGCATGGCTTTCACGTATTCGCCGAAGCCCCCACCGTTGGGCGTAAAACCCGCGGTCAAGCCGGTGGTCTTGTATTGCGCGCATTGCGAAAAGAGCCGGCGTTCGCAGAAAAAGCAGGCGCCACACGGCACGTGGTGAAAACTCATCACTCGGTCGCCCACCCGCCACTTGGTCACCCCAGACCCGATCGCAACAACCGTGCCGGCCAGTTCGTGGCCTAGAATTTGCGGCGCGGGAACATATGCTTGAAAAATTTTCTTAATGTCCGTACCGCAAATGCCACACGCCGCCACTTTGATCAAAACTTCGTGGATGCCCACTTCCGGCACGGGAACTTCTTCCACGCGCACTACGCCCCTTTCGCGATATACGCCCGCGCGCATGGTTTTGGGAATGGACGGCAGCACGGTGTTTGCCGCGGCGCTCATTGCAGCCATCCTGGTTTCTTGCTCACCGCGTTGGCCGCGGAGACAGCCCAGTCGTAGGTCAAAGCGGTGCGCCGGGCTTCTTCGGCCAGCGACGGGACATAGCGATCGAGAAAATCGGCCAGGGCTACGGCGGCGGCGCGGCTGTGGCGTCCGAAGCGGATGAGCAACGGAAGCCGATACGGATGCAGAGCCAGTTCTTTAAGCAAGCCGCGAACTTTCACATGTCCGCGTTCATCGGCAATTTTATGGAAATCGAGCGGCAAATCCTCTTCCGCGATATCGCTGACGCTGCGCACCGCCACCGCACGAACCTGCCGATTCTGCGCCGCAGCCAGGATATGCGCGGATTCCATCTCCACGACGTCAGCGGTGGACGCCAGTGACTCTTTTTCCAAAGAGGAAGCGATAATGGTCTCCGAAGTAAGAAAAGTCTCCACCGCCGTGGCCCCACAGGCCATGGCGGCATTTACGAAATCCCCGTCGCTGAAAACTTGCAGCACCGCATCCGATGTGCTGCATTTACGCGCCACTACCAGGGTGCTCAGCTGCAGTTGCGCGTCCAGCGCTCCCGCCAAGCCAGTGGAGATCCAGGCGTCATAATTCTCCGGCGGCACGATGCGCATCGCCCGCGTGGCGCTTTCCGGTCCCATCCCTGTCAGCAGCACCGTAACCTCGTGCGCTCCAATGTTGGCGCGATACATATCAAACTCACGTTTGCGCCCCGAGTTGTCGTACTCATAAGGCACAAAGGGATGCCGCGCCTTCCAGGGATTAAACTCCGCATCAATCGCAAAGGTAACGAGAAAGCGCATGGCAGTTATTTGCAGGGGCCACCTTCTGCTTACCCCGAGCTTCCCGGGGAGGTGAGCGCCTTGCGGGCCCAACGACGATGTTCCCCTATAAAATCGGATGCCGCCTTAAAGGGCGGCGCTGCAAATCCCTCGCACGCTAACGCGCTACGCCGCTGCGTGGACGATCTTCTTTGCACGGTTCTTCTTCACGTAGCCGTTGGCTTCATACCACCGCACGGCGCGGTCCAACGCCGCAGCTACTGGCGCGGTTTGAAAGCCCAGCTCCCGTTGCGCTCGCGAAGCATCCACAAACATCATATGCCGCGCAATCTTCACGCCCTCCACGGGAATCTGCGGCTCGCGTCCCAGCAACCGCGAAAAGGCGGTCTCCGCATAGGCCGCGGTCAACGCCAACCCATGCGGAATTTTCAGTTTCGGCGCGGAGAGACCGGTAATCTGCGCCAGCGTATCCAGCAGGGCTTTGAGCGTCACATTCTCCGCTCCCAGAAGGTACCGTTCCCCAATCTTACCGCGCTCTGCGATCAGCAAGTGGCCCGACGCGCAATCTTCCACACCCACAAAATTCAATCCCGTCTCCACATACCCCGGCATCTTGCCATTCAGAAAATCTACAATGATCTTTCCCGTAGGCGTAGGCTTCCAATCCCAGGGACCAACTGGCGTAGTAGGCATGGCAACGATCACCGGTAAGCCGTCCTTCGCCGCGTCCAGCGCTTCCCTTTCCGCCTGCCATTTCGATCGTTTGTAATGCCCAATCATTTCGTCGAGGTTCGCGTCGGTAAATTCGTTGGGCAAATCAGCGCTTGCGACGGCGCCAGCCTCACCCCGTGGGCGCCGATCCACGGCAATGGTCGCCACCGTGCTGGTGTAAATCAGCAGCTCGACGCCGGCCTGCTTCGCCGCGGCGAGCAGATTCTTTGTGCCACCGACATTCGAGTCGTAGATGTCTTGCGGGTTCCTCGCCCACAAGCGATAGTCGGCAGCCACATGATAAACGTGGCGAATTCCAGCCATGGCGCGGGCCAGAGATCCTGCATCACGCAAATCACCGGTGACATACTCGAGCGGCAAATCCGCAATAGCGCGGTTACTGCTCGAAGGCCGCAGCAGCACGCGCACGGATTCCCCGCGCGCGACCAGCTGCCGAGTAACATGACAGCCAAGAAAACCAGCCGCTCCAGTTACCAGCGTTGTGGCAGTCGCGGCAGAGGTCATTGCGCCGCCATCTCCTCGCCGGAAGCGGCGGTCTCGCGCGACATGTTTATCGCCGAACTAGTCGATCGATGGCCCATCGCCCCATTCGCGCGGGATGCCACGACCGTAGCCTCGTCAGTGTGTGCCAGCGCATTCAGTGCCTTTTGGGCAAGTTCGGAAAACTTGGTCCACCACGAATTGCCAATCAGCTTTCGAGCGGCGGTTACTTTTTTCTGACCTGGCCCTGACGTCTCGTCGCTCGTAGTGACCACCACGCCGTCTACGTGCAGCGCGCGCAAGTGCCGTAATAATTGGTCGATCTCGCCAAGCTCGGTGGTGGCCTCGACAATCACGTGCGCGCAGATCAGGAAGCCCGAGAGCTGCGCGGTGCGCATGCCTTCCATCGCCTGTGTGAAAGCGCCTTCCTTTTGCATGAGCGCGTCGTGCGTTTCCGCCATGCCGTACAGTCGAATGGTAATGTACAACCGCGAGTCCGGCCGAAACTCATGAATACGCCGCCGCAATTTGCTTCCGTCCGTTTCCACGAAGACGGTGCGCCTGCCTTCCTGCAGCCAACGCGCCAGCCCTGGCGTGACGGAATGATCGAGCAACTCGGCTGGACCCGTGAGCCACACTATTGGAGACGAGCCAAAAGGCGCCTTGCGCAACGCTTGCGCGCGCCCCTCGGCCTTTTTCTTAAGGTGACTCTTGATGCTGTGCTTTCCGGCGATAGCCGCCTCGTCGGTTACCGCGACCAGTTTGCTGGCGCCGAACTGCAGGACCCAGCGATACAGCGGGGACGCGCCGCTATTGCCTCGCGCAACCTGCGCTATCCAAAATTTGGTTATGGTCGCCGCGAGGCGGAGGGGCGTGCGCATTGCGCGGCTAAAACCCGCTGCGCAGCCGGAACTCGCTGGGCTGGAATTTCAGCGCGCAGTATTCATCGGATTTCAATGCCTGGTTGTAGTAGCGCGCCAACGCGTACACCGGGAACGAATTGCGATAGAGGTGATACTTCAGATAGAAAACGCCGGGGAACCCAGTGCCCGTAAAATCGTCTTCTCTCCACGAGCCGTCGGAATTCTGCTGCGTCACCAGATAGTTCACCGCCTTCGTGATGGCGGGATCGGCGGTATCCGCGCCCGCTAGCAAACCGATCAAACCCCATGCGGTCTGCGAAGGCGTACTCGGCCCCTGCCCTTTGGTGTGCAACTCGTCGTAGCTGCGAAGCGATTCGCCAAAGCTGCCATCGGGCTTTTGCACCTGCCGCAACCAAGCCACGGCGCGCTGACAGTAATCCTGCGCCGTCATGCTCACGGTTTCCAGCGCACGTAATACCCCACTCGTCCCATACACGTAGTTCACGCCCCAGCGTCCAAACCACGAACCATCGCGGTCCTGATCCTTCAGCAAAAATTTCACCGCCCGCTGAATCGCCGGATGCTCCGCGGGCCAGCCAAATCGCCCCAAACACTCCACCACCCGCGCGGTAACGTCCGCGGTCGAAGGATCGATCATCGCGTTGTGATCCGCAAACGGAATGTTGCACAGAAACTTGCGGTCATTGTCGCGGTCAAACGCCCCCCACCCGCCATCGCGATTCTGCATGCTCAGCAGCCACTGCAAACCGCGGCGAATCGCCCCTTCCATCCGAGCAGGATCGGGGAACTTCACGCGCTGCAAGGCCATCAACACGAACGCCGTATCATCCACGTCCGGGTAATAATCGTTGCGAAATTCAAACGCCCAGCCACCGGGCTCGGCGTCTTTATTTTTGATTTGCCAGTCGCCGGGACCAAGGACTTGCTTGGACAGCATCCATTCCGCGGCCTTCACCAGCGAAGGATGATCCGCCGGAACACCGGCCTCTTCCAGCCCCACCATGGCGATGCAGGTATCCCAGACGGGAGAAACACACGGCTGCAATCGGATCGTGTCGCCTTCCTCAATCTCAAAATTCGAAAATTCCTTGATTTCCCGCCAGGTAACCGGATCGTCCGGCCCATGTCCCAGCGCGATCAGCGCAAAAATAGAATTCATCATCGCCGGATAGATGGCCGCCAAACCTTCCGTGCGCTCCATGTGCTCCAGCATCCACTGCTTGCACTCGCGCAGCGCCCGCGCGCGTAACGGCTTCCACGGAAATTTCTCATACAGCTTCAATCCGCGGTCCACCGCCAGGAAAAAATTCTTCCAGGAAATCAGCCGGTCGCTCCAGTTAAACGCCGCGGCTTTGTTGCTTGGATCCCTAAAAAGTTCATCCACGCGCGCACGTTCCGGCAGGCGAAAGTCCGGCCGCACCGCGGAAAGAATGCCCATGGGAATCACGATCCCGCGCGTCCACGAAGACATTTCGTAAATATTGATGAAAAACCAGTTGGGCAGCAGCATCAGCTCAGGAGGAATCGACGGAACCAGCTCCCAGCCTACCGCGCCCACAAGGGCCAAATAAAATCGCACGTAAGAGTTGGTATGTTCGAGTCCGCCAAGGCGATGAATAATTTCCCGCGCCCG
Source organism: Candidatus Acidiferrum sp. (assembly GCA_035314845.1). Taxonomy (GTDB): domain Bacteria; phylum Acidobacteriota; class Terriglobia; order Acidiferrales; family UBA7541; genus Acidiferrum. The sequence continues at coordinate 2,402 of DATFYV010000175.1, read as the reverse complement.
CGTCAGGTGCGAAGAATCCACCAAATCCCCAGCCAGTTTCAGCGCAAAATACGCCTTGCAGGTGGCGTTCAGTTCCGAAGGCCCGCCGGGATAAATGCTCCAGCCGCCGTCCGGCAACTGCCGCGCACGCACGTAATTCGCCAGCTTGGCGATGCGCTCCGGCGCAGCCTTGCCCAAAACAAAGAGGTAATAAATGTAGTCCGATTCGAGCGTGGTATCGGCTTCCAGCTCTCCCTGCCAATAGCCGCGTTCATCCTGCAGCGACACCAGGTGCGCAGCGCCGCGCTCAATCGCGCGCTCCAGCCGCGAAGCGAAATTCTGCTCTTGCCACGGCACCGGCGCCGGAGCAACGGGTAGTTCTTCGCCCAACCTTGCAAAAGATGCCATCTGTTGCTCCCCCAGAGAGCCCTGCTCACGCCGTCCAGTTGTTTCGCCCCATAATCGCCCGCGGCGGGCCGCAGCGGAAAGCCAAACTTCAGTGTAAGTACTGTGTTCACCTACACTTCCGCGCCGAACGTCGCAGAAAGAAACACAGTAACACCAGTACTATTAAATTATCGCCGTCTTCGCGCCTGCGGTCAACGATTAAGATGCCTTTAGCGTACTTCGTGTCGCATGAATTTGTGCTGTGCGGCAACCCGGCCGCCGCTTTGACCGTCGCTACCAATCCGGACCGAATGCAGGCGCGGAAACCCGGCGACCGCCGAGTGGGTCACACGTCAACGCCCGGCGGAGCTTCCAGCGCCCGCTTTACCAGGACTTCCAGAGGCTTGGGCAACGGCTCGCCCTCACGCGGATTCACGGAGGGTTTCTCCCGCAAGAGTTTTGCCGGCAATTTCATCCACGGCGGCTCGCTTCCCGCCGCAATCGCGTGGCCGCGAAGCACCAGCGCATCCGCGCGATCCAGCGCCGCGCGCGCCGAATCCTTAAAATCCTCTTTGGCCGGATCCAGCACCGCGAAAAACAGTGTCGGCTTAACAAATTGCATCAGCGAATTGCTCTCGATGACCACGGCCAAAGGCTTGTCGGGATGTTCGCCGGCATTTGCAACATTCGCGTCGAGTGCTTCGCTCAACGCGCCGCGCAGCAACGGCAATCCTTCCGCCAGAAATCCTTGCTTGGTCCGCAACCAGAACGACCGCTGCGCCCCCGCAGCCAAAAAACGCGAACTGTCCGTCCCCGTCTCCGCAGATTGCTCCCAACTAATATCGCAGATGTGCTCGTCCGGCGCGCAATCGCAATCGTGCCCGTTCTGCGTGCACACCCCGTGCCCATATTGCGTGATTTTGCCCGCAATCCACCACGCCTCTGGAAACGCCGCGATGATGTCGCACACCAATTGCGTCTTTCCGATAGTTCGCGTATGTCCGCCCACCACGATCAGCCGCCAACAATCTCTATCTCGCATCATCCGCAACTCAGCCTCAAGACTCCGCTCGCCCAAGACCCGGTGGTTTGCAAGCCCAGCCTGTATCTCGCCACTAGTCACTCGCCACTTCTTCCGTCAAAAACAATTCTCCCTGCCGCCGCACGCCATTGTTTCCCGGCTCTCCGATCTGTTCTTCTCTGCGTGCCTCTGGCAACTCTGCGTCTCTGCGTTATCTTTTTGGACTTCTCCGCGCCGTGATTCGCAACTCAGCCATCCTAGCTCTACTGGACGCTAGAGACTCACGTCACCCCTACTCCTTGTCCTCTAATCTTTTGATGCGCGCGGCCAGCGATGGAATCTTTCCCTGCCACGCAAACGCTTCCTTAAATTTATCTAGCTCCCGCGCCGGCGTCCCCCAAACCGTCTGCCCGCTGCGAATGGTCTTGCCATTTAAGATGCCGGACTGCCCCCCGGCAATCGCCCCATCTTCAATCGTGCAATGCTCACCAAGCCCGGCCTGGCCGCCCAAAATCACATGATGCCCCAGGGTGCACGATCCAGAAATTCCCGTCTGGGCCGCGATCACCGTATGCGCTCCAATCTGCACGTTGTGCCCCACATGCACCAGGTTATCCAGTTTCACGCCCTGCGCAATCCGTGTATCCCCCAGCGAGCCGCGATCAATCGTCGCATTCGCTCCAATCTCCACATCATCCCCAATCTCCACAATCCCAATCTGCGGAAATTTCGTGTAGCGATTCTCCCCAAACGCATAGCCAAACCCATCCGCCCCAATCACCGCCCCAGCATGAATCTCCGCGCGATTACCGATGCGCACGCCGCCATACAGCGTCACCCGCGGATGAATCCTGCAGTCCGTGCCAATCCAACATCCCGCCCCGATCACGCAATGTGCGCCAACTTGAGTGCCCTCTCCGATATGCGCATCCTCGCCAATCACGGCATATGGACCGATGCTAGCCGTCGGAGCGATTTTCGCCAACGGCGCGATGATCGCCGTGGCATGCACGCC
>DATFYV010000174.1:0-8953 GCA_035314845.1 Candidatus Acidiferrum sp. | reverse complement strand
ACCCGTTCCTTTTCCTCGGAATTCGCTTGATCGCTTCCACTGGACTTTGCTCGTCTCTTCTCTGCGCCTCTGTGACCCTCTGCGTTAAGATCCCCAGTGCCGCACCACAGAATCGTCCGCCTACTTATTCTTCCAATTCGGCTTCCGCTTCTCCACCAGCGCCCGCAAACCCTCCTGCGAATCCTCCAGCCGGTACAGCTCATTCAGAAAAATATTCATGGAGTTCTTCATCCCGTCGCGAAGCGATAATCCCATCCCGCCCAAAATGGCCTTCTTCGCCATGGTCAACACCGGCCCCGAATGCGCCGTAATCCGCGACACCAAATCCTTCACCGCCTGCTCCAGTTGGGCTTCCGGCACCAGCCGATTGATCATTCCCAGCTCCAGCGCCCGCTCCGCCGTAACCGCCTCGCCGGTCAGCACCAGTTCCAGAGCGATCTTTGGCCCCACCAAGAATGGCAAAATCGTGGACGCCAGCGGCGGAAACACTCCAATGGTAATTTCCGGCTGCGCAAAGCGCGCTTTCGGAGAAGCGATCACCAAATCCCCAAACGCCGCCAGCTCCGCTCCGCCGCCAATCGCCGGCCCATTCACCACGCACACCACAGGCTTCCCAATTTCCAGCATCGCCGCGAAGGCTCCGTGAAAGGCGTCCAGCATCTGAAACACGCGCTGCGTGGTGTATTCGCCGATATCAATTCCCCCGCAGAACACCTTGCACGCGGAATCCAGCACCAGCAGCTTCACATCGTCGCGCTCGCCCGCCGAAGCAATGGCGTCGGAAATCTCCCGCAGCATCACCTCATTCAACAAATTATGTTCGGGCCGGCTCAGCGTAATCCTCGCCACCCCGCCGTCCAGCGCAAATTTCACATACTCAAATTCTTCCGGCTTGCGGCGCACCGCTTGCGCCATAAAGTCCGGAACTGTCGTGGGCCGATTCATGCAGCCTCCTCAAAAAGGTGCGTCCCCAGCGTCGAACCGCGCCATCATCGTGCGCAGATATGCTCGTAAATGTTAGCATCCGCGCTTACCGCCAGCCGAAGAGACCCCGCCCATGGTGCGCAATCAGTTCGCACCTGCTCTTGTAGCGGCCGCCGTCTGCGGCGGGGGCGCCTTTGAAGGTCGGAGCTTAGCTCCGACCTTAGAGTTTGGCGAAAAACTGGGGTTCAGCCTTCCTGAGGAGCCGTCGGTGGCGCTTACCTTTCCGCCAGTGAAAACACTCTGCAATTTATTTCTCTGCGAGCAATCCTCCGTGCCGTTTCCTGTTCGTCGACGTATATACCGTGCGGCGCTGGCCATCTGACTAGTCGACGCGCAAGGACGATTTTGCGGCTCGCCAATCAAGCCGCAAGTACCCCAATCACCATGACGTCGCAATCGGGACCCACTGTTATTCGCAGCAAAACTCGCCGAATGCAAGAATTCAGCGAGAAATTAAATAGAATGAGGTTTCGTTTCCATGAACACAGCATTTCGCAGACTTACCGCGTTGGCCGCTTTCTCCGCCATGGTGCTCATCGCAGGAAATCTGGCTCTGGCCAAGCCCGCGCCGAAGGCGTCGAAGGACATCGTCGACACCGCCGTGGCCGCGGGTTCTTTCAAGACACTCGTAGCCGCCGTGCAAGCTGCGGGCTTGGTCGACACCCTCAAGAGCAAAGGCCCCTTCACGGTCTTCGCTCCCACCGATGATGCCTTCGCCAAGCTCCCGGCCGGCACCGTCGAAAACCTGCTGAAGCCCGAAAACAAAGAAAAACTCAAGGCCATCCTGCTGTACCACGTGGTCTCCGGCAAAGTCGAAGCCAAGGACGCCATGAAACTCTCCTCCGCCAAAACCGTTAACGGTGAATCGCTCAATCTCATGGCCCACGGCGACTCGCTCATGATCAACAACGCTACCGTCGTCAAGGCCGACATCGAGTGCTCCAATGGAGTCATCCACGTCATAGACACCGTCCTCCTCCCACAATAAATCGCGTCCTGCGCGGCGGCGCTCTGGGGTGGGAGCCTGTTGCTTGCCTTGGTGTGCCTTGGGGAGCCGCTTTTGCGGGAAAACAGCAAGAAGATGAGAGCGGAGGAGTTTTCACTCCTCCGCTCTTCTCGTATACCGGAGCAAAGTTTCAGCGGGAACGCTATGCTAGTGCGTCGCCACGCATCCTTAGGAGCACGGTAAATGCTTTCGGGAAAATGGCCCTCGCTGCTAGTTTTCCTTCTCCTCTGTTACGGCGTGGCCGCCACGGCATCCCTGCTCACCCGCCCCGCGATCCGCACCTGGTACGTAGCCCTCGCAAGACCAGCTTGGGCGCCTCCGAATTGGGCTTTCCCCGTCGTGTGGACCTTCCTCTACGCCTGCATGGCCGTCGCTGGCTGGCTGATATGGAATCGCCCTTCCTCAGCTACGCGCACGGTGGCGCTGCTCCTGTTCGCCGCCCAACTCGCCTTAAATTTTCTCTGGTCGCCGGTCTTCTTCACCTGGCATCGCATTGCCGCTGGTGTCGTGGTCATCGCTGCGCTCTGGTTGCTAATCCTATTCTTCTTGCTGAGCGTCTGGAATCTGCATCGCCTCGCTGCACTCCTCTTCGTTCCATATCTCTTGTGGGTCACGGTCGCCGCCGCACTGAATTTCAGCATCTGGCACTTGAATCCTGTTGCTGACGCGCAGCAATCTGCCAAAATCACTAACGCGATGGCCCTTAATTCCCCTTTGGAACAGCAGGCATCTGCGGCCACTGTCGCACCTTTGCAAGGCGCCCTGGACGCCGAGGGCTTTCCTTCCGCGACGGCGTGGCAGCGCGCCGACCCAATCCGCTTCAACTGCGACTGGCGAGGGCAAAACCCCGACCCGCAACGCGAAACCGAAGTCCGCCTCCTCTGGACTCCCGAAACTCTGTTCCTCAAGTTCCACGCCCGCTTCCGCGCCATATCCGTTTTCCCGGACTCCGAACCTTCCGGCCGCCGCGACCAGCTCTGGGACCGCGACGTCGCCGAAGTCTTCCTCCAACCCGACCCCTCCGAACCCTCTCGCTATAAGGAATTTGAAGTTAGCCCCAATGGCATGTGGATCGATCTGGACATCGCCCCCGGCGTTAAAATCAATCCTCGCAGTGCTTTGCGCCGGCGCGTAACCGTGGACCACCCCTCCAGCGCGTGGATCGCCGAGCTGGCTCTTCCCATGAAGTCGCTTGTTGACCCAGCCGTTGCCCCTTTCGATCCTGCCAACCCTTGGCGCGTAAACTTCTTCCGCGTTGAAGGCCCCATGGAGCCTCGCTTCTACTCGGCCTGGCGACCCACATACACTGCGATTCCCAACTTTCACGTCCCCGACGCTTTCGGTTACCTAGTGTTTCGTAGATCGAACTAGCGCGGCGGAATGGCGGCCAATCTGCTGGAGTGCCGTCGCGCGGAGGGACGGGGGTTTAATTTCGTATCATACTGAGCCGATGGAAGTTAAAGTCCCTTGCGCTCAGTATGATACGCAAGTGTTCATTCTGCGGGGTTTAGGAGCGAATTTTAGTAACCATATAGTTACTAGATTTTTCGCAGTCGATCCGGACGGATGCGGAGGCTCGGCTGAGGATTCTGACGCGGACGGCAATGCAGGGTTACCGGCACTGCACACACATCGCGAACAGAATATTTCTATAACCGTAGTTATATCGCCAAAAACTAGTACCGAATATTTTCCTACGGCTTCCGGCGGCGCGCGCTTGTGAGCAAAGAGGACGCAGAGGATCAGTTATAGTACGAACGAGCGTTCACCATGTCCCGACTTCTCTCCCTCTTCCTTAGCCTGGCTGCATTGATATCTGCCGGGCCGCTCGGCCTAGCGCGGCCGCAAACCGCCTCGCCTTCCGCTCCCGCAGTCACCAAGGTCGAGCCGCCCAACTGGTGGATCGGCCTGACGCCCGACCTGCAGCTGCTCCTGTACGGCCACAACCTGGAAGCCACGCATGTGGCCTGCAACCTGAACACCCTGCACATCTCCCGCACGCAGGCCACCGCCGACGGCGACTACCTTTTTATCTGGCTGAAAATCGCGCCCGACGCGCGCTCCGGCACGGCGGTATGCCGGATCAAGACCGGGACCGGCGAAACCACCTTCGAGCTTCCGCTGTCCACGCGCTCGCCAACGCTGGGAAAATTTCAGGGCCTGGCTCCGCAGGACGCCATGTACTTGATCATGCCGGACCGCTTCGCCGACGGCGATCCCACCAACGACGAGCCTACAACGCAGGAATCTGCGAATCGTGATGCTGGCAACAGCAGCGCCGCAAGTTCCAAAGCTGCTGAAAAAAATCGGTCAGAACACACAACAACTCTAGATCGTGCGAATCCGCGCGCATACCATGGCGGCGATTTGCGCGGCATCCGCGAGCATCTTGCCTATCTAAAGGATCTAGGAGTCGCGGCACTTTGGCTCACGCCGATTGTAAAGAATGGCGCGGCACAGGATTACCACGGTTACGGAGCTGTGGATCTCTACGCTGTGGAGCCACATCTCGGGACGCTCGACGACTATCGCGAACTTGTCGCTGCTGCGCATCAGCAGAAGATGAAGATTTTTTTCGACATCGTGCCTAACCATGTCGGTCCGCTGCATCCGTGGGTAAAGAATCCGCCGCTGCCGGATTGGTTTCACGGGACCGTGGAGCAGCACCTGAATTCTTCCGCGGGAGTGGATGCTTCTTTCTACGGGCGCTCCATCGATGCGGCGAAGGCGAACGATCTTTTTGAGACTTTGACGGATCCGCACGCGCCGGCGGCGCTCAACCGCAGTCTCACCGATGGCTGGTTCTTCGGCGTATTGCCGGACTTGAATACGGAAAATCCCGCGGTTGCGCAGTATCTTTTGCAGAATGCGATTTGGTGGAGCGAGTCTTCCGGCCTCGATGGTTTGCGCGTGGATACTTTTCCGTATGTGCCAAAACGCTTCTGGGCCAATTGGAATGGGGGCCTGCACAGCATCTATCCCTACCTGACCACCATTGGCGAGGTCTATCATCCCGATCCCGAAGTTACATCATTCTTTGTGGGCGGCCAGCGGCGATGGGATGGCATCGACTCGGGGCTTACCACGGTTTTCGATTTCCCGCTGAACTTCGCGATTCGCGAGGTCTTGCTGCACGGCGCGCCCGCGGGGAAAATCGCGGACGTGCTGCGCCAGGACGGGCTGTATCCGCGCGCGGAAAATCTGATCACTTTCTGTGGCAATCACGATCAGGCGCGTTTTTCCAGCGGCGAATACCAATCGCTCGCGAAGCTCAAATTGGCGTATGGATTGGCGCTGACGCTGCGCGGCATCCCGGAGCTGTACTACGGCGATGAAATCGCCCTGCCGGGGGGCGGCGATCCGGACAATCGCAGGGACTTTCCAGGCGGCTGGATCGGCGACACCCAGAATGCGTTTACAGCATCGGGCCGCACGCCGCGGCAGCAGGAGATGTTTGCTTACGTGCAAACGCTGCTGCGGCTGCGGCACGAACACGTGGCGCTGCAAACGGGCCGCCTCTGGCACGTCTTCTCCGATCGGACCGCGTATGTTTTTCTGCGCGAAACGGAAGAGGAGCATCTGCTAGTGGCCTTTAACGACGACGCTGCACCGCGCACTCTGCACATCAACGTAAAGGACACTCCGCTTCAGGGGCTTCCCGCCGCAGCGCTACTTTTCGGCGAGGGCGGCGCCGAGATCATGCACTACGAGTTGCGGCTAACGCTGCCGGCAGAATCGATCACGGTTTTTAATATGTATTGAAGAGCGGGTCAGGGGATGGCGGGGAGCATGGGGGTCAGGTAAGCGATCAAGACGAAGGATAACGCAGAGACGCAGAGGGCGCGTGGAACGCTGAGGTGAACCGCAGAGAAAGATGGGTAGCAGAAAACGCAGAGAGCCCGAACGTATGCGGATTAGTTCGCCGATGCGATGGGTTAGTTGATTAGTAGGTGAGTAGGGCGGTCCAGGGGTGGGGTGGGCCGGAGATGGTGAAGGTTACGGAGTGGGTGGTGGCGTCGTAGTGGGTTTCGGTGATGGATATTGGCTGGGAGTCGATAGTTAGATGCTTCGGCGCGGATGGGGCACCGTAGACGGCTATGGTCTCGGCGGTCCACCATGGCTGGAAGGTGCTTTTTTCGACCGCGCTGGTGATGCTCACTCCGCCGGCGGAGAGCTGGCAAGTGTAATGTACGCGCAAGAATTCGCCGCGCTGGTAGGCGAAAGTGTGGCCGTCATCCTGATACAGAGATCCGCGGCAATCGTCTCCGGGATAAACGCGCAGTTGCAGCGGCCCGGACGGGGTCTCCTGAGTGCTTTGCACCAGCGGCTGCATGGGAACCATCGCGCCTGCACGCACGAACAGCGGCAACTCCTCGAGCCTGGGATGCAAGCGCAGCGCCGTGGCGCTCCAACGTTTTTCGCCGGTCCAAAAGTCGTACCAAGCGCCGGGAGGAAGCTGCACATTCTCCGCGTCGGTCATCTCGGTCACGATCGGAGCGACGAAGAAATCGCGGCCAAACAGAAAGTCGCGATTGTCGCCGTAGAATTTGGTTTCCTGTGGATACTCTAGGAACAAAGGGCGCATGAATGGAATGCCCGTGCGCGAGGCTTCTTCGATTCCAGTGTAGAGATACGGCAAAAGCTTGTAGCGCAATTCGATGTAATGGCGGCGAATGGCTTCGTGTTCCGGGCCGCTGACCCAAGGTTCCTGGTCGGCGGTATCTTTGGCGGTGTGATCGCGGTAGATGGGATTGAAGGCGCCGACTTCGAACCAGCGGGTAAGCAAATCGGCAGGCGGAGAGCCAGCAAAACCGCCGATGTCGTCGCCGATCATCGGGAATCCGGAGATGCCCATGCTGAGCAGCATCGGCGTGCTCATCTGCAAATGGTTCCAGGTGCTGCTGTTGTCGCCGGTCCAGGAAGCGGCGTAGCGCTGCGCGCCAGAGTATGCCGCGCGCGTCAGGACGAAGGGTCGCTCGTCGCCTTGCAGCTTGCGCAAGCCATCGTAAGTGGCGCGCACGTTTTCCATGCCAAAGACGTTGTGGATGGCGCGATGGTCAAGCTTGCTGCCATCGTCCAAACGATGCATCACAGTGAGCGGCATGGTTTTATCGGCGCGTTCGAAGACCGAAGGCTCATTCATATCATTCCAGAAACCAGCCGCGCCCATGTGGACAAAATCGGCATAGAGTCCGCCCCACCAATCGCGCACGCGGGTTAGGGTGAAATCGGGAAAGACGCTTTGCCCGGGCCACACCGCGCCCGAAAAGACGCTACCGTCGGCGTTGTGGACGAAGACATCGCTGGCGGTTCCGGAATCGTAGGGCGCGTAGCCATGGCCAGGATCGTTTTTGATGTGCAGATCGGTGATCAAAATGGTGTGCACGCCCACACTGCGGAAATCGGCGATCATTTTTTCGAAATGCGGGAAATACTCACGGTTCACGGTGAAGGGCGCGTAGCCCTGTTGGTAGTCAATGTCGAAGTAAATGGTATCGAGGGGAATTTTCTTGCTGCGCATGGTGGCGACAATTTCCCGGGCGCGTGCTTCGGGATAGTAGCTGTAGCGGCATTGCTGATAGCCCAGGGACCACAGCGGCGGCAGCGGCGAACGCCCCACCAGCCCGGTATACTCCGAAATAATCTTCTTGGGATCCGGCCCGGCGAAAAAATAATAGTTCAGCTCGCCGCCTTCGGCGCCAAACGAAAAATAGTCCGGGGACTCCTTGCCAAAATCAAAACTGCTGCGCCAGGTGTTGTCGAAAAAAACTCCGTAGGCCTTTCCAGCGCGCAATCCGATAAAAAACGGGATGGTTTTGTAAAGCGGGTCGGAGGATTCCTGCCAGCCGAACTCATCGGTGTTCCACATGGTGAAGCTGCGGTTGCGGCGGTTCATGGGACCGGCCTTATCGCCGAGACCATAATAGCTTTCGTCGGCGGGCATGTGCTTCCAGATGCGGATGCGCTCGCTGTCCCAAGCCATGGGCAAGGTGGGCTCATCCGCGAGCAAAACGTTTCCCTGGAGATCGGTGAAGCGCACGAGTAGCGGGGACTTGTTGATTACCGCGAGGCCGCTACCTGCAGTGACGCGCACTTCGGCTTTGCCATCCTCAACCGTGACGGCGGGCGGCTCTGGGGCCGCAATGACCGCCCAGGAAAAATCCAGAGGGAAAGTTCCATTGGGAGCCACGCGGACGCGGAAGGTGGCGTCATTTACGGCGGTGATGCGCACGCGGGCGGCGCCGGCGGTGAGTTCCACGCCGTCGGGAAGCCTTTCTACCTTTTGTACATTGCCGACATGCTGCCAGCCTTGGGCTGCGGCGCTGACGGAGAGCAAGAGGAACAGCGCGAAAATCATTGTCACGCGCGCAACGTAACGGTGCAAGACTCTTTGCATGGTCGACCCTCCCGGCCTGGGGGCAACGGCGATTGCGTACATCCTGCCAAGCCGGGGCGTAGCATGCTACGCCCCTACAAGGGCGAGCGGTCTGCGCTGGCTAGGCAACGAGCCATTGTTCGAAAAAGACGGTGGCTTTGGCGCCTTCCACGCGGCGGCGGACGGCGTCCAGGACGCGGCAGCGCGCCGAGTTCGCATCTCCGTAGAAGCCGAGCCAGTATGGGATGTGAAATTCCTGGGCTTCACGCACCACGTCAATCTTACCGCCGCGCAATTTGAAGAAGCCCTGGAGAAAAATCACGCGCAAGACTTTCTCGCGCAGCAACCCTTCCGCGCGATCCTGCGTTAAGGCGGCAGCGAGGCGGTTGCGGGTCTGGACCGCGACGAGTTGCGGGCCTTGCGGCAATGAAGGAAATTCAAACAGATCCAGCGAGCCGCTGACGGCGTCGAGCGCAAAGAAACGCGTGTGCACTGCGCCGGCCATGTTGTATTGCACGCGGTAGCCCCAGTAGGGGACGTACGCTTCGGCGACGCGGCGCAACGCTCCAGCGCGCATTCGCCAGAGA
>DATFYV010000173.1:0-7612 GCA_035314845.1 Candidatus Acidiferrum sp. | reverse complement strand
CGCAGGTGCGCGACTCCTATCCGCAAGCGGAGACAATTAAGAACTTCTTTGGCGGAGTGGCGTTCGCCGAGCGCAGTTTGAATAACAAACAGCTTTTCGATTGGGATGGCTTGTCCGGGCGGCTGCGCAGCAGTTCTTATGTGCCGACGGAAGGACATGTGAATTACGCGCCGATGATGGAAGAGCTGGAGCGAATCTTTCGCGCGCATCAGGAAGACGGCCGCGTGCGCATGGAATACGTAACGAGAGTTTACTTTGGGCAACTGAAGAGCACCCCGACACGCGCATGAAAGTTGTATATAACTGGCTGAGGGAGTTCGTGGATGTTCCGGTGACAGCGGACGAGCTGGCGTCGCGGCTGGCGCTGACTGGTACGAACATCGGCGGCGTAGAGCACGGGACGCATGGTGCGGTGATTGACGCTGAAATCACTTCGAATCGTCCGGACTGCCTGGGACACCTGGGGATCGCGCGCGAAGTTTCCGCGATTTATGGCCTGCCGCTGAAAAATACTGCTTCGCAATTGCCGGCGACGTCGGCGAGCACTCTGGAACCAACAAAAGTCGATATTCAGGCACCGGAGGTCTGCGGCAGATTCACCGCGCGAGCGATTCGCGGCGTGAAGATGCAGCCTTCGCCGCAATGGCTGAAGGACCGGCTGGAGGCCTGCGGCGTTGCAAGCATCAATAACGTAGTGGACGTGAGCAATTACGTGATGCTGGAGCTCGGGCATCCGCTGCACACCTTTGATTACGACAAAATCCGCCAGCATCGCATCGTGGTTCGCCGCGCGAACGCTGGAGAGAAAACACGCACGCTGGACGGCGTCGAACGGGTGCTGGATTCCACGACGGGCGTGGTTTGCGATGGAGATGGTTCGCGCGTGGTAGGAATTGCCGGGATCATGGGCGGAGCCGAGACGGAGATTTCTTTTTCGACCAAGAATGTTTTGATCGAATGCGCCTGGTTCAATCCCATCGCAGTTCGCCGTTCGGCCCGTACACTGCGGCTGCACACAGAGGCGTCCACACGATTCGGCCGCGGTGCGGACCCAGAAATGGCCGAGACGGCTTCGCGCCGGTGCGCCGAATTGATATTGCAGGTGGCTGGCGGCGAACTACAGAGCGCGGCGGTCGACGAATATCCGGGTAAGCAAGCGCGCAGAAAAATCCGTGTGTCGCGCACGGAATTCTTGCGCGTGATGGGAGCGGAAGTCTCCGACAAAGAAGTGGAAGCCACGCTGTCTGCGCTCGGTTTTGCACCGAAACGTATCGATGACCACCGCGGTACGCCGGGATCGCTGCTGGCAGCATGGGAATGCACACAGCCTTCCTGGCGAGCCGACGTAGAGCGCGAGATCGATCTGATCGAGGAGATCGCCCGCATTCACGGTCTAGACAAATTTCCTCCGCGGTTGCCCGCGGCGCGCGCAGGTGCGGCGCGCCTGCCGCATTTTGAAGCGGAAACGCGTTTGCGCGAATGCCTGATGGGCCTCGGCTATCGGGAAATTCTTACCATTCCGCATGTGGCGCTGGCTCGCGATGATCTGTTCCGCCCCACAAGCGTCACAGCCGCAAGGCTTGCCAACCCGCTATCGGAGGAAGCCGGCGTGCTCCGTTCAACGGGCACGGTGAGCATGGCCGGCGCGCTGGAGTGGAACCTGAACCACAGTCAGCGGAATGCGCGGCTGTTCGAAATCGCCCACCGCTACAGCCTCTCCGGCGACAAAGCGGTCGAAACTCGCGTGCTGACAATGGGGGCCACCGGCGAGGCACGCGCACAGGGTATTTACGAAGGCGCGCGTGATTTTACGTTTGCGGATTTGAAGGGCGACCTTGACGCCATTGGACTAGTTGCGGGCGGAATTCAGTGGGCGGCTAACTCCACGACCAACGATGCGGCGCAATCAAGCGCAGACTGGCTAAGTCCCGCAAAGCGCGGGCATGTGCTTCTAGGGAGAGAGGAACTTGGGGTTGCCGGGCAACTGGCGCGTCGAGTTGCGGACCGCTTGAAGCTGCGCCAGGAAGTGTTTCTGGCGGAGTTGACGCTCGAGCCGTTCTATCGCGCCTATTACAGCGCGAAGAATGCGCGGCGATATGAGCCGCTGCCGCGTTTCCCGGCCGTGGACCGCGATTTCTCGCTGCTTCTGAAAGAGGGAACGCATTTCTCGGACGTGCGCCGGGCAATCGAGGCTCTGGCGATCGGCGAGATTAGCTCCATCGAAGCCGCGGACTACTTTCGCGGGAAAAATGTGCCGCCGGGAAAGTTTTCGTTGTTGGTGCGCGTGCAATTCCAGAGTCACGAGGCGACCATGACGGATGCGCAGGTCAGTGAGTACGCCGCTAGGATTATTTCCACGCTGACTACGCAGTTGGGTGCGCAACTTCGCGCGTAACACTCACGGATTGCCGCCGAACCGTTCAGGACATCGCTGCAGCGGAACGCAATCCGTGCGTCGGCAAGAGCATGGCGATGGTGTAGACGCCCAGCATTAATCCCAGAGGCATTTCGGGCAGGGAGAGAAATCCCGCAGCCAGCGCTAATGTTCTCGCGGAGGCCCAGCCACCGAGCAGCGCAAATCCAGCCAGCACTCCCAGCACCCCACAAACGACCGACAGCAGAATGATGACGACATAAACGACATGGAAGGTGTCCATCAACGAGTATGGGTTGGGAACACGCGAAAGCAGCGACCCGAACATCAATTTAGCCGTGACTTCGAACGCCATGAGCCAAACCGCCAGCAAAATCCGCGCCAGGCCGTAGACGATCCACAGGATTCCCAAGGTGCTGCGCATGCCAGAAAGGCTGTCCGGGGCAACGTTGGTCGACATTGCGTCTCCTTATTAGACAAAAGCTCAGGGAGCAACATGCTCACAATCGAGCGGCTGGGCACGTGATCACGGTAAATTTATAAAGTTTGAAAAGTCGGAACGTCAGATTAGATCGAAGAGGAAGAGAAAAGGCGCCCCAGCCCTAGGACCTCGATTTCTCGAGGTGTCACGCCCTTCCTCTCCGCTCTTCAATTGTGCGGAGGGTAAGCACCGCTCCGTCATCCTGCCAAAGCGCTCCTGGAAGGTCCATACACCTTATACTGTACGAGGAAATAGCGCTGGCAGTACCCTCGCACCCTGGGGGTGAATGCGACGGAGCTAGATTTGCGGAGTGTATGGCGACCGCTTTGCGGCTAGCGATAGCCCAAGCAGGGGGCAGGACTTTTGGCGCGCGGTGGCAAAATTCGCATCGGCATTTCCGGCTGGCGTTATGAGCCGTGGCGCGGAGCGTTTTATCCCGAAAAGCTTCCACAGAAATCCGAACTGTCTTTCGCTGCCGGAAAATTCAACTCACTGGAAATTAACGGCACGTTTTATTCGCTGCAGAGACCCTCGAGTTTTGCCGGCTGGAAGGCGGACACGCCGGACGATTTTGTATTTTCCGTGAAATGTCCACGGTTTATCACCCACATTCGCCGGCTGCGCGAGGTGGAGATGCCGCTGGCGAATTTCCTGGCTTCCGGAGTATTGCTGTTCGAAAAGAAACTTGGTCCCTTCCTGTGGCAGCTTCCTCCTAATTTCAAATACCAGAAGGAACTGTTTGAGAATTTTTTCAAACTGTTGCCGATGGACAGTGCCACCGCTCTGAACCTGGCCCGCAGTCACGATCGGATAAAAACAGACGAAGGCCTCGAAGTTTCCAGCGAGTTTCCCGTTCGGCATGCCATCGAGATTCGCAACAAGAGTTTCGCCAACGAGGAATTCATAGCCCTTTTGCGACGGTACAACGTGGGCCTGGTTTGCGCCGACACCCCTGCATGGCCACGCCTGATGGATCTAACCTCGAATTTTGTTTATTGCCGGCTGCACGGTTCGGAGACTCTGTACGCAAATGGCTACGACGACAAATCCCTGGATGACTGGGCGCGGCGGGTCACGGATTGGGCGCAGGGCCGCGAACCGAAAGACGCCGAGCGTGTCATTGATCAGGCCGGACCAAAGCTCGCGACTCGCGATGTGTTCGTGTACTTTGACAACGATTTGAAGGTGAAAGCACCCTTCGACGCCTTGGCACTAACCGAGCGCATCCAGAAAATTTCCGGCCAGAAGGCAGCGAAACGGAGCTAGTGGCCGCTCCGATGGCGCGCGTTTGTCGTCACAGTATCGTTAGGGCCTATTGGCAGGGCACTTGCAATATGCTCTCCTTATAACGTGCGCTCAGCAACTTCACTCCCGCAGCCACGGTGGACACCTCCAGGCCGGCGCCCCTTGCTTGCAATACTGCTGGTCGGCTCGCTACTTTGCGGAGCCGTCTCGCAGGCCGCTCCTCGCGCTGCACGCTCTGGAGCGGCGCAGAATCGGCAGCCGACCATAAAGTTCGTTCAGAATCCCGAAGCAGCGCCCGATTTCAACCTGCAGGCACTGGACGGCAAACCTTTAACCCTGGCGAGTGCCAGCGGCAAGGTGGTCCTGCTGAATTTCTGGGCCACGTGGTGCGGACCGTGCCGCATGGAAATTCCTGACCTAATCGAGTTACAAAAAGAATACAAAGACAACCTGCAAATCATTAGCCTGCTGGTAGACGTTGACGACGTGGAAGATGCCAAAGCGTTCGTTGCCGGAGCGGGTTTCAACTATCCTGTAGCGGTGGCCACGCCGGAAGTGCGCATGCAGTACGGCGGAATATCAGCGTTGCCCACCCTGTTCGTACTCGATACCCAGGGCCGCATTGTGCAAAAACACGTGGGACTCTCCGATCCGCGCTTGTACGAACTGGAAGCCCGCGCGCTGCTGAATATGCCGATTCCCTTTAAGGTCGCGACATTCGAGGATACCGGCGAGATCTTCCTGAAAAACGCCAGCCGCGCCAAAGAGCTGCCCGGCGTAGATCTGTCACGTTTGACGCCGGAGCAGAGAATGGCCGCATTGCATTCCTTGAACGCGGAGGGTTGCACCTGCGGCTGTAAACTGACCCTGGCGCAGTGCCGCATTTATGATTCGGCTTGCCGCATCAGCAAGGATCGCGCAGCCAAGATTGTTGCGGACTTGTCCCCTCAACCGCCGGAAAATGCCGCCCCGGAGCATAACGTCAATTCCCATGCTCGCCCAGCGGCCGTACAACCAGTTCCTACACCGGAAAAAACTCCTCTACGTTAGTGAATCAACTTCTGGCTAGCAGCCAAGCTTGATACTCTTTTCCTGCCGCATGCTGCTCTTCGCGAAAATTCTCTTCTTCTTGCTCCTCGCTCTGTCGTTCAGTGGTTGGCTCTCGCCGCCGCTTGCGCTCAGTGCGGGAATTTTGTTTGGCCTGGGAATTCCGCATCCTTACTCCGCACAGAGCGGCACTGCTGCGCGATTTCTGTTGCAAGCATCGGTCGTCGGCTTGGGCTTTGGAATGAACCTCAATGAGGTTTTGAAGGCGGGACGCAGCGGCTTTTTGTACACCGCGATCAGCATTTCCTTCGCTATCGCGCTAGGTGTACTCCTGGGCAGGCTACTGCAGGTGCGCGGCAATTCATCTTTTCTGATCACCACCGGAACCGCGATTTGCGGCGGCAGCGCCATCGCCGCCATCGGACCAATTCTGCAAGCCAATGAAGAAGAGATGGCGGTGTCGCTGGGTGCGGTATTCATCCTTAACTCCGTGGCACTGCTGATTTTTCCGCCGATTGGCGGCGCCTTGCACCTCTCGCAAACGCAATTCGGTCTATGGGCGGCGCTGGCCATCCACGACACCAGCTCTGTGGTAGGAGCCGCAAGCAAGTACGGCTCGCAAGCGCTGGTAATCGGCGCCACGGTGAAGCTGGCGCGCGCGCTCTGGATCGTGCCCCTGGCGCTTGCGACCGCTCTCGTGAAACGCAGCAGAACGCGCATTCAGTTGCCGTGGTTCATACTTTTTTTCTGTTTGGCCGCGGTGGCCAATACCTATCTCCCCAGCCTTTCGCGCTGGACACACGCGCTGTTCGTCCTTGGACGACTGGGTCTCACCGCGACCCTCTTCCTCATCGGCACCGGACTGTCGCGCGAGACATTACGTGAGGTCGGCTGGCGACCCCTGCTGCAAGCGATATTGCTCTGGATCGTGGTTGGTTGCGGCTCGCTGTACTTTATTCGAGCTGGTTTCATCTCGTTTTAGCTAAGCCACAGCCATTTCTTGAACGGACACCAGTCTCAAGGTACACTCGCCAAACTTTCCCGCCCGTCAGGAGCACTGGTTACTTTCAGGAGGATTGCTTATGAATCGCAGAATCGTCGGTACCTTCGTGGTTATGGCTGTCGGCTCTGTCGTCGTCTTCGGTGCGTTTTCTCAGGCACCGCCCAATCCGCAGCGGAAGGCCGTGCATCTTCCAAGTGCCAATCCGCAATTGCCTTTCAGCGATGGAATCCTGGCCGGCAATACCCTCTACCTTTCGGGACGCATTGGTATTGATCAGAAAACCGGGCAAGCGCCGCCGGATGTCGATGCCGAGATTCATCTGCTACTTGAGGGCGTGAAGGCGACACTCGCGGCCGAAGGGATGACCATGGACGATCTGGTGTATGTGCAAATCTCCTGCACCGACCTGGCGCTGTACGATAAGTTCAACACCGCGTATCGCAGCTATTTCACAACTAAAGACTTCCCGGCGCGGCAGTTTGTCGGCGTGGCTACCCTGTTGCGAGGAGGCCATTTCGAGCTGCAGTCCATCGCCGTGCGCAACGGAAAGTAAGGGCGTTCAGCGATGAGATAGCGCTCTCCACCCTCGGCGTTTCGGCAATCCGAAAAGTACATGCATGCCTTTGGGCGCTGGAAGAGAAACGCCGGCCTCTAACAAACCATTCAGGTGAATGGCTTTGATCCCGGCAGCGGACTGGGCAGCGCGGGTGTGGTTGGGTTCGCGCGGGGCATTCGTTCCTTCACCACTTCGCCGTTCGTGTACACATCCTTAAAGAATTCCGTGGATTAACCCCCTTAGCCGAAGACGCGACAGCGTATGTGCTGGTAAGGGCCACGCCAGGAGTATCGCCCCAACAACTCGGAAAGCGCTTTGAGTCAGCGGCTCACCGATGCTAGACGTCAATACCTCATGCATAGAATGCCCCTATATGGGCATTCTAGGACGACCGCATTCGCAGACAATTGACCATATATGGTCTCTACATCGCCCAGCCATTAATCGATGCTATGTAAACCGTTGTTTATAAGTATCTTAGTCCATACTCGATTTTTCTGTAATGGAGCTCAAAATGCTTGCTGTTGGTCCCACGGGAGACATTTACTTGCTGAGAATTACCACCGAACAAAAGCGCGGAAAGCTCGTCCTGAGCATTGAAGGGCGGCTGGCCGGGCAGTCGGTGGGGACTCTGGAGCAGTGTTGGCGCGAACTGCGCGCGTCCTCGCCGAGCGGTAAATTCAGCGTCAACCTTTGCGGAGTCAGCTATATCGACGCCGCAGGCAAAGTTTTGTTGAAGGAAATACATCATCAGGGCGGCCATCTGCTCGCCGAAGGCTGTCTGAACCAGGCTGTGGTGAAGGAGATCGTGGGCTGTGGGAACCCGGAGAACACCGAAACAGAAGGCGCTGCTGCCCCTGCCAAGCCGAAGAAGGGCCACATCATTTTTTACTTGCTGTTCCTGAG
>DATFYV010000172.1:0-13256 GCA_035314845.1 Candidatus Acidiferrum sp. | reverse complement strand
CTGGGCATGACCATCGTCATGGTCACCCACGAGCGGCCCCTGGCGGAGCGTTTCGCCGACCGCATCGTTATGCTGCACGACGGAAAATTAGTCAGCGACGCCCCAACCACGCACGACTCGAACGTCGCCGGCCCTGCAACGATCGCCGCCGGCAAAACTCCTGCGCCCGAGGCCCATTCATGAAAACGCGCGACCTCACCGAACTGGCCGTCCGCAATCTGCGCGAAGCCCTCCTGCGCAACTCCCTCACCACCCTGGGCGTGGCCGTTGGCGTAGCCTCCCTCGTCGCCATGCTCTCTCTCGGTGTCGGCCTGCAAACTCTCGCCTCCCGCCGCCTGCTGCGTTCCGGCTTGTTCGACTCCGTACTGGTCAGCTCCGGCCGCGACAATCGCGGTCCCGGTGGGCCGCGGCGGCAGCGCGAAATCGCCGCGAAAAATGCTCCAACGCTCGACGACGACGCGCTGCAAACCTTTTCCAAACTCCCTAACGTTTCCGAAGTCTATCCCCAAATCCGCTTCTCCACGGAATTCCGCTATGCCGGCAACAAATTCACCACCAACGCTCTCGGCGTCCCCGAATCCGCGCGCAAAGGCGAAGCCTTCGACGGCATGACCGGTAAGTTCTTCTCTTCCCCTGACGCCGAGGAAGCCATCCTGCAGATCGAACTTGCGCAGCAAATCGCGGAAACGCCGGCCAAAAATGCCGCCGACGCAAATACACCGCAAGCTGCGCCGAACACTGCGGGGGAAACTTCGGCGGGGAAGCCCGGGGACGCTGCGGCGGGAACCACAACAGGAAATTCGGTGGCAACTGCCGCCACCGCTGCGCCAGCAGGTCCGGCGCCCGAGCCCAAAGATCTCGTCGGAAAAACCATCACCATTCGCTACGCCGAGCGCGCCTCCTTCGCCTCCGCCGCGGAACGCGACGATGCCCTCCTTGAAAGCGCCATGACCGGCCAGCTCTCCGGCGGCCTCTCCATGGTCCCCAAGGAAAAAACCCTGCGCATCGTGGGCCTCGTGGAAACCGACCCCTCCGCGGGCATGGGCGGCTTCGGCGGCGGCCGTTTATTTCTGCCGCTGAAATTGGCCGAAAGCCTACACGTGGCGCAACCCTCGGACATGCAAGCACTGCTCAGCGACACGGAAACTAAGCCGGCCTACACCGTGGTGACCGTACACGTGAAAAACCCCAAGGACGTAGCAGCCGTCGAGGACGCCATCAAAAAAATGGGCTACTCCGCGTTCTCGCTCCTCGACGCCACCAAGGGCCTGCGCATCGTCTTTACGGTTTTCGATTTGTTTCTCGGACTCTTCGGCAGCCTGGCACTGACCGTCGCCTCGCTCGGCATCATCAACACCCTGGTGATGGCCATTCTCGAACGCCGCCGCGAAATCGGCGTGTTAAAAGCTCTGGGCGCCACCGACCGCGACGTAAAGCGACTGTTCTTTGCGGAAGCTGCGGCTATGGGATTTTTTGGAGGGCTGTTCGGTGTGGCGCTCGGCTGGTTTATCGGCCTGGCGCTAACCTGGGGAACGGGAATCTATCTGCGGCAACAGGATTTGCCCAGCGTGAAGATTTCCTACGTGCCATGGTGGCTGGCGCTAGGCGCCATCGCGTTTGCCACGCTGGTCAGCTTGTTGGCGGGTTTATACCCCGCCGCGCGCGCCGCGCGCCTGAATCCCGTGGACGCCTTGCGCTATGAATAAATCCGCCTCCTGCCGCTATTAATCGGCTTGCCGCCAAGTGGCATCGCGGCGATAGTGCGTCATGGCTTTGGCGATCTCCGCGCTGTGCGGTCCGAGATCCTTTTCGTAAACAACGCCGCTCTGATCAACGATAAAAGTCATCACTCCGGAGTCGCGATACTTCGCCGGATAAGCGACAAACGCAAACCCGCCCGCGCCGCCGCTGTCCGCGGAGCTTTGCGAGACGGATTGTGCATGCGCCCGCCCCGGCGCCTTCAGCATGCGAAACAAATAACCGTCAAACGGCTGCGGCTCGTTGTTGGACGCGGAAACGTAACCTTCCGCCGTGGCGGCGGCTACCAGCGGGCCAATGGGACTCTCCGGCTCACCGGAATCCGCCTTCCAATAGAGCCCGTTGTGCTTGTCCGGATCGCTCCACATTTTCTCGGCATAGTGATGCGCGGGCTGGCCATCGTGCGCTTGTCCGAAATACTCTTTTTGCGCGTCCACCAACTCGTTGCACACCTGAAGCACCGCCAATTCGTTTCGCCCGATCCTGCGATGCAGAATCGCTTGCTTGCCGGCGGCGCTGTCGAAATACCATTGGCCGCCTTTGTGTACGATTGGAATGGGCGTCGGCCAGTTCTCCGACCCAACGTACACCGTTGTGGTGCCGTCCGGCTCCATCACCAGGCGGTGCATCTGTTCGTATTTTTGCACGATCTCTTCGCGCTCGGCCTTGTCCGCAGTGGGATCTCCGGACGAGACGATATCCTTGGCATTCGCACCGAGCACTTTCAGCAACTGCTGCTCATCGTTGCTCTGCAGCGCCGCCACCAAGGCCTTGCTGGCTTCCTCACAGGACGAAAAGGTCTGCTGCCCCGCTTGCGGACCCGCGACGGCGCGCGCTGCCGGTTTTTTGCCACCCGCAGCCGGCGATTTCGTGGGCGTTTGCGCCGCCGCTCCATCGGCGCAAAATGCCAGACTGGCCGCCAGCACGACGCAACCCACGGCGCTGCCAACGTGGTCAAGATACGTGTTCACAAGCTTGCGTTGTTTTGCCTGCCTCATCGCACACTCCGTCCTGAATTGCGCTGCCACAGCTTGCACCCGTCCACCGCGGCCCGTTACGAGGGCGAGACCAAACTTTAGTGACGGCCACCGCCACCACCATGGGAGCCACCGCCGCCACCGTGGAAGCCACCGCCACCGCCACCATGGAAGCCGCCGCCACCGACGCTGGACTGCCCGCGCGACTCAAAACCACGCGTGTCTCCCCCACGGTTCACGCCGCCAAACCCCCCGGTTCGCGAGGCCCCTCCCCGCGCGCCTTGCTCGGGGTAGCCACGCGCGCCACGGTCACCGCGCGCGTAGGGTTCGCCGCCACGGAAGCCGCCGGCGTAGCCGCGATTGAAGTACGCGTTGCGGTTATAAAACGCCCGGCTGTGATAGGCATAACGGCCGCCACCGTAACGGACCCAATGGTGCCCCCAATCGTAACCCCAACCGCCCCAGCCCCAGCCGTAACCGATAAACACTCCTACGCCAAAACCATAGCCAAACGAAACATACGCGCCCGAACCCCACCACGGATAATAAAAGCCAGGCCACAAACCCACGGGATAACCATAGACGACAGCGGGATCATAGGTCGGCACGTAGACGATTTCCGGATCTGCGGGTTGAATCACCACATTGGAGTCCTGCTCGGTGACCACTTGCTGCTGCGTGGTCTTCAGATTTCCGGCCTGCTCCGCTTTGTGACGCATGAACTGCACCGCATCCATTACCGCATCCGGCTGATTGGTATTGGCATCGCCCAACTCGGAGGTCCAGGTAAGGTTTTTATCCAGATTGCCGAGCACGGAAGGAAACTGCGTGAGCGCTTTTACGCTAGGATCCCAGTCCTGCTGGTCCACCGCCGCGCCGAGATCCTTGCCTTTGAGGTCGGGATTTTGCTGCAGGAAACGATCCGCTTCCACAATCTGCGTGGGATACGTAGATGCGGCTAGAATCTGCGCCACCAGGGCATCCGGATACAACGCGATGGGCGACACCAATTGTTGCAGCTGCTCGGGGGACAACTGCGCGGGGTGGGGTTGGTTCGGCCGAGTTGACGTCGGGGACGGCCCACCGTCCTGCGAGGCATAGACCGGCCCGGCAGGGGCATTTTGCAAGGAGCTCGCTTGCAACTCGCCGCCACTCATGGCGAGGGACAGCGCGCAGGCGAGAATGCTGCTCACCGTGCGACCGCGCCAAATCCTTCTGAGCATGTTCTTGGTTTTCATTGCCACCCTCGTGTTGCACCAGCGATAAATTTGATGCCGCTGAGCCACCTGGTGTTTCAATTAGTTTGGACCGAGACGATGGAGGGAGAATGGCAGGTAACAGTACCTGCCAAGTCTGGAAGAAAAGAAGCGCGGCCCACACAATCTGTTGCGCTATAAATCAGCTCTCGCCTTGGGGTGTCAAACGCTCGATTACCTCGCGCGGAACGGCTTGGGCGCGAATCCCGCGGGGATCGTCCTTGGCGCGCACGGTCCACACCCGCTTCTCAAAGCCTTCCACAGCCAGCACGTGCCCGCGATACAGGCGGTGCTCGACGGCAAAGCTGCTGGTGCCCCATTTGGCGATGCCCGATTCCACCACCACGGTGTCGTCGAAGGAGGAAGGTAGCAAAAAGCGTGCGTGGGCATCGACCAGGGGAATACCAGCGATATCGTATTTGCGCAGTAGTTCGTGTTTGGGAAAGCCCGCGGATTCGAAGAGAGCGTTGGTGCAGGCGTCAAAAAACGCGAAATAACGGGGGAAATAGACGATGCCCAAGGGATCGCAATCGCCCCACTCGATGTGTATGCTTCTTTTGTTGATGTGCATTTGATTTTTTCCGATGGCCACGCGTTTGAATCGTAGAATTGCTGCGGCCCCCATGGTGCGTTTGAGTTTATCGCACCTCGGTTTGGGAGGCGGGGTTTCGTTTATCGCGATGCGGTGCGTAGGGTAATTGTTGGTGGACTGTTCGGTTCGGTGTACGCCGTAAAGGCGGCGTCAAGCCCTTCGCGTAAAACGCTCAGGGTAAACTGGCATTATGAAGACCAGTCTTTTCGAGCTTTTCAAAATTGGCATCGGGCCCTCGAGTTCCCACACCGTGGGGCCGATGCGGGCGGCTGGGCGCTTTGTGCGGCAGCTCGCGGGAAATGGCTTGCTCGAACGCACCGCGCGGGTGCGCGTGGAATTATTTGGCTCGCTGGCGCTCACTGGGATGGGGCACGGAACCGATCGCGGAATCATGCTTGGCCTGCTGGGGAAGCAACCCGAAGCGGTCGATCCCGCCGCCATTCAGAGCACCGTCGAGACCATTCGCCGCAGCCAATCCATCGCGTTGCTTGGAACGCACGCCGTAATCTTCCGCAACGAAGACCTGGTGTGGAACAAGGCAGCCTTGCTGCCCGGGCATTCCAATGGTATGCGCTTCACGGCGCTGGATGCGAACGGCGGCACGCTCGATGTCCGCGATTACTACTCCATTGGCGGCGGGTTTGTGCGCGAAGAGGGCCAGGAAGATTCGGGCGAGAACAAAACCCCCGTGCCTTATCCGTTTCGTAGCGCTGCGGAACTTCTGGAACTTGGAGAGAAGCATCAGTTAAAAGTTCACGACTTGATGCACGCGAATGAAAAGACCTGGCGGACGGAGGAGGAAATCAACCACGGCATCGCGCGCATTTGGCAAGCAATGCAGGATTGTGTTTCGCGGGGGATGGTGAGCGAAGGGGAACTGCCGGGCGGTCTGCAGGTGCAGCGGCGGGCTCCGGCGATTGCGCGCCGGCTGGCGCAAGAGTCGCCCGACGACAAATTTGGCGATCCCTTGCAAGCCGTGGATTGGTTAAACGTCTGGGCTATCGCGACCAATGAAGAAAATGCCGCGGGCAGCCGGGTAGTCACCGCGCCGACGAATGGGGCGGCGGGAATTATTCCTTCGGTGGCGCATTACTACATGCGATTTTTTCAGGGCACCGATGAAGGCATTGCGCGCTACTTTCTCGCGGCGGCTGCCATTGGCGTGCTGTACAAGGAAAATGCTTCGATCTCCGGAGCGGAGGTCGGTTGCCAGGGCGAGGTCGGTGTAGCTTGCTCGATGGCTGCTGCCGGGTTGGTGGCGGCGCTCGAGGGCTCGAATGGCGCAATGGAGCATGCCGCGGAAATCGCCATGGAGCACAATCTGGGGATGACTTGCGATCCGGTGGGCGGCCTGGTGCAGATTCCGTGTATTGAGCGCAATGCCTTCGGCGCGGTGAAGGCCGTTAATGCCGCGCGCATGGCCATGCAGGAGACTACCGAGCACAAGGTTTCGCTCGACCAGGTGATCAAGACCATGTATCAGACGGGTTTGGATATGCAGACGCGGTATAAGGAGACATCGCTGGGCGGGTTGGCGCTGAATGTGATTGAGTGTTAATTGACGCGGAGGGCCAGATGACACGAGAAGCCAGCGAGCGACCGACTAAAAAAAGACTAACGCTATAACTATCCGACTGTGCTGGAATCTAAGGACTGAGATGCGCTGGCGGGCAAAATGCCAGCCAGGCACGCGACAGGATCCCAATATGGCGCAAGAACAAAAAGTAGAATGCACCTTTACAGTCAAGCGGCCGTTTGGATGCATGGAATTGTGGGCGGGCAACGAAAGGGCGCACCGGTCTCTAGAGCTAGCCGGCCTGCATGCCGATGTGATTGCGCTGCCGTCTGGAGCCGAGCATGGCGGGGATTTGGCCGCGGTTTTTTCTTGTACCGACGATGTGGCCCGCGTGGTGCTCGCGGATTGCGTGGGGCACGGGTATGCGGCGGCCATGGTGGCGCGGCACGTACACCACTTGTTGCACAAGTTTCGCGACGTGGCCGATACCGCGGGGCTGCTGGAAGCCCTGAATGATGAATTCACCCTGGCATCGGAAGGCCAGGATGGACCGCTGCGGCTGACTACCGTGGTCACCGGCACATTTGACGGCAAGAGCGGGGTGTTCACGTTTGCATATGCAGCGCATCCGCGGATGTTTTTGTGGCGAGAAAAACGAGGCATCCTGACCGAGATTGGCGATGGGCTGGAAAATCTTCCGCTGGGATTTATCACCGGGGAAAAATACCTGGAGCAGAGCGTGCGGCTGGCTCCGGGCGATGCAATTCTGGCGTTTTCGGATGGCGCTACGGAAGTGGAGTCCCCGGAGGGCGAGCAGCTTACGGCGACGGGCTTGTCTGCGTTGACGCAGAGGGTGGCGGCGAGGCTGCCCCAGCCGCTGGTGCTGCCGGAATTTTCCGCAGCGCTACTGGCGGCCATCCGGGACTACCACGGATCGGAGCGGGAGCTAGCCGATGATATTACGCTGCTGACCATGCGGCGGGTGACGTTGTAGTTTGGAGTGCGGCAGGCGGGCTGCCGCTTTGGAGATTGTGACGGTGCAACAGCCGTAACAGCGGGAGCTGGGCTCCCGCACTCCACATGCTCAGGTCTGGAGTTGCTGGCGTGGCTCGCCGGCTTCGGCGTAGAGCGATTCGATCACCTCGCTGTACTGTTTTTCCACCACGCGGCGCTTCAATTTCAACGTAAACGTCAGGCTCCCATTATCGAAGCTGAAATCGTCGGGGAGCAGCGCGAAGCGCTTGATGTTCTCATACTGCGCCAGATGCGCGGTAAGGCGTTTCACTTCACCATCGATGAGCTTCTGCACGAAGGGGTGCTCCGCCATTTCCGCGTGGCTAGTGAAGTGAATGTTTTCCGCGGCGGCTTTTGCGGCAATGGTCTTGTGGTTGGGCACGATTAGCGCCACCACATATTTTCGTTTGTCGCCGATGACCATGGCGTTGAGGATGTACGCGCTGGTTTTCAGTGCGTTTTCGATGGGCTGCGGAGCCACGAATTTCCCGCCCGCGGTTTTCAGCAAGTCTTTCTTGCGGTCGGTGATGAAAAGATAGTTGTCCTTGTCCAGGTAGCCGATATCGCCGGTGCGGAACCAGCCTTCTTCATCCAGTACTTCGCGCGTGGCCCAGGGATTCTGGTAGTAGCCCTGCATGATGCACGGGCCTTTGGCGAGAATCTCGCCATCTTCGGCGATGCGCAATTGCACGTTGGGGATGGGCTTCCCGGAGCTGCCAATGCGATTGTGGGGATAGTTGGAGGTTAACACCGGCGAAGTTTCCGTCAGCCCATAGCCCTGATAGATAGGCACGCCGATGGCCCAGAAAAATTCCGCCAGCGGTTGCGCCAGCGGGGCTCCGCCGGAGAGCACCACGCGCAAACGCCCACCCGTGCCGGCGCGAATTTTTGCGTACACCAGGCGATCCGCCAGGGCCCACTCGAGCTTCAGCTTGAGACTGATGTCTTTTTCGCCGCAGCGCCACAGCGCCACCTTGCTCGCCAGCTGCATGGACCAATCAAAAATTTGGCGTTTCACGCCGGTGTTCTTGCTGCCTTGCTCCATCACCCGGGCGTAAATTTTCTCGAACACCCGCGGTACCGCCGCCATCACGGTGGGATGCAGTTCCAGCAACGCCTGGGAAACTTGCTCCACCACTGGGACGTACGCAATGGCGACGCCGCTGAAGATGTACAAATAATCCAGCATGCGCCCGTATACGTGCGCCAGCGGCAGGAAGGAGATGGCCAGATCGCTTTCCGGGTTCAGCCGGATGTCCACGCGGCTGTCGAAGACGTTGGAGCAGAAATTGCTGTGCGTGAGCATCACGCCCTTGGGCTCGCCGGTGGTCCCGGAGGTGTAGATGATGGACGAGAGCTGGCCGGGCAGCACCTGCGAAGCACGCATGCGGTAGGAAGCGATGTCCGCGTCGCCCGCGCCGGCGGTCAGCGTCTCGTAACGCAGCGCGTCGGACGGGATGGACTCGCCGCCATCGGCTACGATGATGTGCTCGAGCGTGGGTAGTTGTTCGCGGATGGCCAGCAAGTGATGCAATTGTTCCGCGCCGGCCACGAACGCGACGCGCGCTCCGCAATGATTGAAAATGTACACCATGCGCTCGGCGGATTCGTGGAAATACACCGGCACGGTGATGGCGCCGTTGCCGGTAATGGCAAAATCCGCGGTGTGCCATTCGGGACGGTTGGCGGCAAAAATGATTACGCGATCGCCGGGCTTCACGCCCAGTTCCGCGAAGGCGGAAGCCAGACCCGCCACGCGCCGCAAGAATTCCTTCGAGGAAATGGCCTCCCAGCGCTCCGCGGTGCGATACATTTGTGCACGGGGATTCGGCTGCGCGTCCACGGCTTGCAGCAATCGAGAGGGGAGGGTGCCGTAATTCATGGGATTTTCTGACTCTACCGCAGCAGCGGCGGAAAGCGCAATGCGCGGTCCGCTTGGGTTGCGGCTCAGTTTCAGGTAATCCGACTGATCGGGACTTAGCGCATCGCTTCCGTACGTGTTGCAGGGGTAGGCCACAAATGGTCCATTTTCTCACTGTACTGGTGCGGATCGCGTAACGTCGGGAGTGCTCGATGAAAATCGCTTTGCGGTATCGCGAACAAGCGAGACGGGTGTACTATGGCGCCGCCTTCGAGATCGCAAAGAAAATTCCCTTAAAAACCGACTCGAACGAGCATCCCATGAAAAACAGCTCGCCCTCGCCGATCCTGCAATTCCTCTTGGGTGCCGCATGTGTGGTCATCGTCCTGTGGGGGATCGGAGCCGCTTCTTCGGTCCTCGGACCGCTGCTGCTTGGCATCCTGTTCGCCTACGCCGTCGTCCCATTTCCCAACTGGCTCATACGACGTTTCAAGCTTTCGAAAGGTGCTGCAATCGCAGCCACCGTGCTCGCGATATTCGCGTCTGCGTTATATCTGCTGGCCTCCTTGGACTTGGGCAGCGTGCATGTGGAGGAAAAACTCCCGGTTTACGAGCAACACTTGACCACACTTTATGGGCAGGTCGAAGCCTTCATGAGTTCCCACGGCATGGCGTTCCCCAGCCTCTCCGTGAAGGCTGTACTCACGCCCGAACGGCTCCGCGGGCTTGGCAGTGTCATTCTCCCGGAGGCGGGTGCGATCATCTCCAACGGACTGCTGGTCGTGCTGTTGGGATTCCTCTTCGTCATCGAGATGATAGAGACCGGAGCCAAACCAAGCTCGCTCGCCAAGCATCTCGCCTACTACGGGTCCGACACGCGGGGTTACGTGGCCATCACGGCGAAAACCGCTGGCATCAACGCCCTAATCAACTTGGGCTTCCTTCTCATCATGGGTGTGGACACCCCGGTCGTCTGGGCCTTCCTGTATTTCGTCCTCGACTTCATCCCCACGCTCGGCTATTTGATTGCACTCGTCCCACCGACTCTCGTGACCCTCCTCATGTACGGCTGGAAGCGGGCCTTGGTGGTCGCGTGCGGCCTCATCCTGACCAACCTGATCGTCGATAACGTGGTCACGCCGATATTTATGAAGGAGGCGGTCGACATCTCCTTCCTGGAGATTATGCTGTCGCTTGTCTGCTGGGCGTCCCTCCTGGGCCTGATAGGCGCCATCCTGGCGATCCCTCTGACACTGGGCTTGAAGAGGTTCGTGGTGAGGAACTTGAGCGCGGAGCAGCTCGCGGCGCAGCCTTCCGGATGACTTCTTTGACGTGTGCACTGCTGGTGATGCCAGCGAAGGCGAGACAGATGCTCGTGCTGGCGCCATAGAGCAGGAGCGCGGGACGAGTTTGCCCCCTAACGGCTCACCGAGCCTCAGTGCGAGTCCGTGATATAAACTCCTGGTCCGTTCCAGTGGATCGACGCTTCTGCAAACGTGCATGCCACCAGTCATTCAAGTTTCCGGAGTCCGCAAAACGTACGGCTCGACAGTGGCAGTCGACGAAGTGTCTTTCGATGTCACAGACGGTGAGATTTTTGGTCTGATCGGTCCCAACGGCGCCGGGAAGACGACCACCATGGAATGCGTCGAGGGCCTGCGCACGCCGGACCGTGGCGCCATATCGGTGCTGGGTCTGGATCCCTTCCGGGATGTTTACAAGTTGCAGGAACGGATTGGTGTGCAGTTGCAGCAAGCGCAACTGCAGAAACGCATCAAAGTCTGGGAGGCGGTGGACCTCTGGGCCTCGCTGTACCACAAGAAAACGGCGGACGGTGAGCGCTTGCTCGAACAGCTGGGCCTCGTCGACAAGCGCAATACCTGGTTCATGAACCTTTCGGGGGGCCAGAAGCAACGGCTGTTCATCGCTCTGGCGCTGATTAACGATCCGGAGGTGGTGTTCCTGGACGAGCTGACAACCGGGCTGGACCCGCAATCGCGCCGCGCGATCTGGGATCTGGTGCGCGGGATTCGCGAGCGCGGCAAAACCGTTTTTCTAACCACTCACCTGATGGAAGAGGCCGAACGGTTGTGCGACCGCGTGGCCATCATCGAGCATGGACGAATCATCGACATCGACACGCCGCAAAATCTTGTCAACCGCCACTGTCCCGAGCGTACCGTCATCCTCGCCACGGAAGATCCGAACGCCGCAGAACGCTTTCGCGCGATCCCCACCGTGCAAGAAGTCATCTGCAGCGACACGCAATTCACCATTCGCGGTCGCGGCGACGATCTCATAACCGAGGTGATTCATTGCTTATCCGAGAATCACATCCGGGTTAGCGATTTCCGGACCGTGCTTCCTAATCTTGAAGACGTCTTTCTTAAACTTACCGGCCGTTCGTTTCGCGACTAGCCTGAACCATCAGCTCAACCGTTAGGATTGAAAATGCCCCTGCGTGGACTCGGGAAACTGACTTGGATCGAGATCAAAATATTCCTGCGCGAGCCAATGGGCGCCTTCGGGACCATCGGTGTCCCCGTTGTAGTGTTTCTGGTCTTGGGTCGCATCGCCGGCAGCCGAATTCCTGCAACCTCTCTCCCATCCAATGGCTTTATCCGCGTGGGCCTTCCAGTTCTGGCTTGCCTGCTGATCGCCGTGAACTCCGTGCTGTCGCTGGTCACCATTATTTCCATCTATCGCGAAGGCGGCATCCTAAAGCGCCTCCGCGCCACCCCTTTGCGCCCGCAGACCATTCTCACCGCCCATGTGCTCGTCAAGCTGCTGCTCACGGCGGTTACTCTGGTTTTGCTGGTCCTGGCCGGCAAACGCTACTACCCCGTCGGAATTCAAGTTCCATTTTTCTCGTTTACCATTGCGCTGCTGATCACGACGTGCAGCATTCTGTCGATTGGGTTTCTCATCGCCAGCATCGTCCCCACCGCGCGCTTTGCGCAGCCCATCGGCAGCATTCTTCTCTACCCGATGTTTGGATTGTCAGGACTCTTCTACCCCGTTGCCGCTCTGCCGCCGGCACTGCACGCCGTGTCGCGAATGTTGCCGCTTACTTATGCGGTGTCCCTACTCCAAGGGATCTGGTCCGGCGACTCATGGTTGGCCCACACGGGTGACATCGCGGCGTTGGTATTGGTGTTTGTCGTTTGCACGGGGCTTTCGGCGAAGGTGTTTCGCTGGGAGTAATTCGGGATGCGCAGTTGGGAAAGCATTTGTAAGTAGGTGTTTTGCGAAAGTCGCAATGAGATGGCCACGAGCGAACAATTGCAATTCGGAGTGGACGGCGGGCGTGAAGTTTCTGCGTTGCTGCTGATGCCTGCGAAGCCCAGGCAAATGCTCGTGCTGGCGCATGGCGCCGGAGCCGGGATGAATCATCCTTTCATGGAAAAGCTGGCGGAGGAACTGGCCGCCGTGAACATCGCCACGTTCCGCTACCAGTTTCCCTACATGCAGGAGAAACGGCGCGTGCCAGATGCGCCTGGGTTGCTGACCGCAACGGTCGCGTCTGCGGTTCACAAGGCGATTCAGGTTGCTCCGAAGCTCCCTGTGTTGGCTGGGGGCAAGTCGATGGGAGGGCGCATGACTTCGCAGGCCGCGGCGCAAGGCCAGATCAACGACGTGAAGGGATTGGTGTTCTTCGGTTTTCCGCTGCATCCACCAGGACGCCCGGGCTCGAAACGTGCGGAGCATCTTGCAAACGTTAGAGTTCCGATGCTGTTCCTGCAGGGCACGCGGGACACATTCGCCGACCTGAAACTGTTGCGCCCGGTCTGCGCGCAACTCGGCGCGCGAGCGACCTTGCACATCGTCGAAACCGCGGATCATTCGTTTCATGTGCTGAAGAGTTCGAAGAGGAGCGACGCGGAAGTTATGCGGGAGCTGGCTGAAACGACCGCGGCGTGGGCCGAGAAACTCTAATGGCTGATCGTTAATTGGAGCGGCTAACCGGAGACTGGCCTGCTACGGAGTCTCGCCATATCACGCGGGACGGTCACTACCCGCCTAAGGCGCGACGACATTGGGATCCAGGCGCGACGCTTCCGCAAATTCCCGCTTGGCCCCCTCGGCATCGCCACGGCGTTGCAGCGCCAGCCCCAGCTGATAATGCGCGGCGGCGTACTCCGGCTTGTCGCCGATCGCCGCGCGAAACTGCGAAATCGCGCCCTCCAAATCCCCCGCGTTCATCAACCGCTTGCCGGAATTGGTGGCAAACACCGCAGCCTGTAATTTATTGGTCTCCGCGGCGATTTCGGCGCCGGCTTTG
>DATFYV010000171.1:0-10818 GCA_035314845.1 Candidatus Acidiferrum sp. | reverse complement strand
CGCACCTACGGTGCTCGCGGGCGACGCGGACCGGGGGCCCAGCGCTTTCGCGCTGGGCTAAATTGTGGCGCGCCTCCGGCGCTGGGTTTGTGGCGGGGGGCGGGAAGGCGCTCGCTTCAGAAAGCGGCCGCTACAGAGGCGAAGATGCGAATCTAAAGATTCGCCACTACAAAAAACGGGTGCGTTGACTTGAGTGAGGGTGCTGATTAAGATTGGCGCACTCCTTATGACACAGCAATTTGTGGCGATTGACGGGACGCTAGTACTGAGCGACAGATCGCGGGGACGCTTGCGCGATGACTGAGCCGACGTCGCTTCCTGGGTCGACCATTTCGCATTACCGCATTATTGAGAAGCTGGGCGGCGGCGGGATGGGCGTGGTGTATAAGGCGGAGGATTTGCGCCTGCACCGCTTTGTAGCGTTGAAGTTCCTGCCGGATGATGTGGCGGGAGACCCGCAGGTGCTGGCGCGTTTTCAACGGGAGGCGCAGGCGGCTTCGGCTTTAAATCACCCCAACATTTGCACCATTCATGACATTGGCGAAGAGGGTGGCAAGGCGTTTATTGCCATGGAGTATCTGGAGGGCAAGACGCTGAAGCATGCCATAGGCGGGCGTCCGCTGGAGATGGAGACGCTGCTGGCGCTGGCGATTGACGTGGCGGATGGGCTGGACGCGGCGCACGCCAAGGGAATTGTGCACCGGGACATTAAGCCGGCGAATATTTTTGTTACGGAACGGGGGCACGCGAAGATTTTGGATTTTGGGTTGGCGAAGGTGAGCGCGTCTTCGAAAGTTGGCGCGGGCGGCGGGAATACCTTGCCCACCGTGGAGATCGATTCGGCGCAGTTGACGAGTCCGGGGAGCACGCTGGGGACGGTGGCGTATATGTCACCGGAGCAAGTGCGCGGGAAAGAGCTGGATGCGCGGACGGACCTGTTTTCGTTTGGCGCGGTGCTGTACGAGATGGCTACGGGGACGCTACCGTTTCGCGGAGATACTTCTGGAGTAATTTTTCGCGAGATTCTGGATGGGACGCCGACGGAGGTGGTGCGGCTGAATCCGGAAGCGCCTGCGGAACTCGAGCGGATCATTAATAAGGCGATCGAGAAGGATCGCGATTTGCGGTATCGCACGGCGGCGGATATTCACACGGATTTGAAGCGGTTGCGGCGGGATACGGACTCGGGGCGGGTGCGGGCGTCGGGGAGTTCGGCGTCGGGTAATGCGGCGGCGCAACAGATTTCAGGCGAACTGGCGGAGGGAGCGACGGGGGTTTTGACGCGAGTTCGATCGGCAGCGGTCCAGGCGAGCGCTAGCGGGATTGCGGCTCCGAGTGGGACGGGCGTGGCACCGGTCGCGGCCGGCGGGAGCAAGAAGTTTTTGTTGGTGGGCATTGCAACGGTGGTGGTGATTGCGGCGGGAGCTGCGGGTTATCACTTTTTGGGCGGGGGCAAGTCGGCTTCCAACGAGCCGATGAAGATTACGCAGATCAGCCATTGGGACAAGCCGATGGACAATGCCAAGCTGTCGCCGGATGGGCACACCGTGGCGTTCAGTTCGCAGGTGGAGGGCGTGGCGCAGGTATTTGTGATGCTGGCGTCTGGCGGAGAGCCACTGCAACTGACGAAGGACGAAGGGGAGAAGGTGGTGTCCAGCTTTTCTCCGGATGGCACGGAGATTTACTACACGCGGATTTTTGGGGCCGACGAGAGCTGGGCGGTACCGACGCTAGGGGGCAATCCGCGAAGGATTGTTGCGGGACACGCGGTGGCACCGTCGCCGGATGGCAGCGCCATTTATTTTACGAAGCTTCGGACGCGCGCGGTGTTTCGCGCGAACCGCGACGGAATGGGCGAGGAGCAACTGCTGGCGCTGGACGCCGCGGAGCCCATCGCGCGGATCTTGCCTTTTCCGGACGGGCGGCATCTTTTTATTGTGTGCGCGAATGGCGTTTCGTCACTGGAGCAGTTTCACGCCTACGTAGGAGACCTGGAGAAAAAGACGGCGGGAGCCTTGGGGGAAGTAAAGGGCGAGCCGACGGACGTGGTGTGGGGAGAAGCGGGGAAGAGCGTGTTGTTCAGCAGGACGGTGAAGGGCCTGACGAATATCTGGCGATTTAATGTGCAGGATAAAACGCTGGCGCAAGTGACGTTTGGCACCGGACCAGACGCGTGGCCGATGCCGGATCCGGCAGGGAAGGGTCTCTACGTGGTAAGCGGGAAATCGTCTGGGCTGCTGACCGCTTACAACACCAAGACCAAGCAAGCGATGGACATTGCAGCGGAGAATGCCACGCAGCCGGCGATTTCGCACGACAGTAAGCGGGTGATGTACATAACCATCCCGGCGAAGGACCGCAATGAGCTGTGGGTGGCGGATATCAATGGCGGGAACAAAGTGAAAATCGTGCCATCCGGCTCGCTGGCGACGATGACCTGGGCCAGCGACAATTTTCATTTTTCGTTCGTGTCCGAGGAGTCCGGGAAGGTGCCGCAGATTCACATGGCGGGTGCGGATGGCAGCGGGATGCGCACGATCGAGTGGACACGGGGGACGGTGCAGAATACGCTGTGGAGCGCGGATATGAAGGCGCTGTACGTCAATAATTTTGAGCCGGGGAGCTCGCGAGTGGGAAGCATATGGCGGCAAAGTGTGGATGGCGGCACGCCGGAAAAACTGGTCGAAGATTGCGGGCTGGCGTTCGAGGCGATGCCGGCCGGAGATTATTTGCTGACGGAGATTGCCGGCGGGGACCGAGTGGGAATCTATCAGTATTCGTTGACGCAGCGAACGTGTAAGCAGCTGGTACCCGGAGTGGTAACGTTTGGGCTGGTGCGGGCGCCGGATGGGAAGTCGTTCTCGTATGCGGTGCCGGGGACGCGGGATGTAACGGTGTACCGGCAGAATTGGCAGGACGGCAAGGCGGTGGGTACGCCGCAAGTGGCGCTGAAGCTGCCGTTTGCGTTCCCGCTGGTCAGCGGCGGGAATGCGTATGATTTTAGCGAGGACTTGACCACGGTGGTGTACGCGCGGCCGAATGCGCACGCGGATTTGTATTTGCTCACTCAAAAATAAATTGCACCGCAACCGATTGAATTAGTGCCTCGGAAACAGCCGCAGGGCTGGTCCTTGCGCTACAACCGCTCGCCCGGACGTGCGATAGTAGAGGATTGCGAGGGAACGCCTGGGATGACCTGGAAGAGAGTGGTTACGGCGGCGGTGTTGATTCCGCTGGTGGTGGGATTGGTGTTGTACGGCTCGACCCTGGTGGTAGCACTGGCGACGGGGGTGGTTGTCGTGCTTGCGCTGCTGGAGTACTTTGCGTTGGGGGAAGCCATTGGTTGGCGGGGGCATCGCGCTTGGACGATTTTTTGCGCGCTGGTGCTGCTGTTTTTGGCTTGGCTGCCGAGTGTAGTTCGGGCGGGGGACTTTGGCGGGATAAGCGTGCCGGTGGGATTATCGTGGTTGGTCTATCGCATCCTTCCGCGGCCGGAGGAGGCGTTTTTCCTTTTTGTTTTGGGCATGGCGACGATTGTGATGTTTACACGACGGCCTTTGGTGGAGACGCTGCCGGCGGCGGGGATCAGTGCAAGCGGGCTGCTGCTCGTGGCGTTTCCGTTGACCTATGCGGTGCGGCTACATGGTTGGAGCGTATACGGACCTTGGCTGCTGATGTTTGCGCTGGTGATTACCTGGGCCGGAGATAGCGGGGCTTATTTTGCGGGGCGGGCGTTTGGGCGGCATGCGCTGGCGCCGCATCTTTCGCCGAAGAAAACGTGGGAAGGAAGCTTGGCGGGGCTCGCGGCTTCGATCGTAGTAGGCGTGCTTTTTCGGCGCTGGTTGCACGCGCCGGTCGGATTTCTGGTGGGGATGGCGGTGGTGGGCAATGTTGCGGGGCAAGTTGGCGATTTATTGGAGTCGGCGTACAAGCGGAGTGCGGGAGTTAAGGATTCCGGGGCGATGCTGCCTGGGCATGGCGGAATGCTGGATCGGATCGACGCGTTGATCTTGGCGATTCCAGTTGTCTGGTATTATTGGATTTTGGGGTATTCGCCGAACTGGTGAGGCATACCTACGGTGGCGACACGGCGGATCGATTTGATATTTGATGAATGATCGATGCGATAAATGACGCCATGATGCGGTTGGCATAAGCGGAAGCGTTTGCGGTACGAGGCCGGGCTGAAGTCCGGCACCTACATGAAAAAAATTGCCATATTGGGGAGTACGGGGTCGATTGGGCGGCAATGTGTGTCTGTCGTCGAGAGCTTGCCGGAGCGTTTTGCAATTGTGGCGCTGGCGGCTGGTGGGAATATTGAAGAGCTTGCCGGACAGGTCGCGCGCCATCATCCCGAGGTGGTATCCGTTGCCGATAGCGGCAAGGCCGGGGAATTAACCAGCAAACTGCGAAGTGCGGGCGTATCGCCGCTGCCTGCGATTCATCATGGCGCTGAGGGGATGATGGCCGTGGGCACGCATGGCGCTGCGGACATCGTGGTATCGGCAGCGGTGGGGGTGGTGGGGTTGTCGGCTACGTACGCGGCGGTGAAGCTGGGAAAAATCGTCGCGCTGTCGAACAAAGAGGTGCTCGTTGCGGCCGGGGAGCTGGTGATGGCGGCAGCGAAGCATGCGGGGCAGGAATTGCTACCCGTCGACAGCGAGCACAATGCGGTGCATCAGTGCTTGCGCGGGGGCACGCGTGGGGAGATACGGCGGTTGGTGCTGACCGCCAGCGGCGGGCCGTTTCGCAAAACGCCGATCGCGGACATGGCTTCGGTTACGCCGGAGCAAGCGCTGGCGCATCCGAATTGGCGGATGGGGAATCGCATCAGCATCGATTCGGCCACCATGATGAACAAGGGATTTGAAGTGATCGAGGCGCGCTGGCTGTTCGGAGTGCGGCCCGAGCAGATTGACGTGGTGGTGCATGCGCAGTCCACGGTGCACTCCATGGTGGAATTTGTGGATGGTTCTGTTTTAGCGCAACTGGGGCCGACGGATATGCGCATGCCGATTCAGTATGCGTTAACCTATCCAGAGCGGGTGGCGTCTAATCAGGTAGCCCTGGATTGGTCCAAGCTGAAGCGTCTGGATTTTGCGAAGGCGTCGACGCGGCGATTTCCATGTTTGCGATTGGCGCGGGAAGCGATGAAGAAGGGTGGTGCGTTGCCTTGCGCCCTGAATGCCGCGGATGAGATTGCGGTGGCGGCGTTTCTGGAGCGGCGCTTACCGTTTTTGGGCATACCGGAAGTCATCGAGCGGGTTTTGGGACGGACTCCGCGCGTTAAATTCGGTAAGATGGAAGACGTGCTGGCGGCGGATGCCGAGGCGCGACGGATGGCGGCGGAGGAAGTGGGGAAGTTGGCAATCGGTTTGTCGGCGGCGAATTAAGCTCAGCAGGACAGAGCTTCGTATTTGAGAGAAGAGGCGGATTTAGGAGCAGCAGATAACGATGGCGTTCCTCCACTATGTAATTGGGATCGGGCTAGTCCTTGGCGTGATGATTCTGGTTCACGAATGGGGACATTTTGTCATGGCGCGCCTGTTTAAGGTGCGCGTGGACGTTTTTTCGATCGGGTTTGGTCCGCGGTTGTTCGGCTGGAAGCGCGGCGATACGGATTACCGCGTGAGCGCACTGCCGCTGGGCGGATATGTGCGCATGGCGGGGCAGGATCTTTCCGAGTTGGATTCAACCGACCAAGCGCCAACGGGTGCGCCGGACGAGTTAATGAGCAAATCGCGCTGGCAGCGGGCGCTGATTTCGTTTGCAGGCCCGGCGGTTAACTTGGTGTTTCCGATTTTGTTGCTCGGCGGGCTGTACATCATCAAAGGCGACCCATACCTTCCGTTTCAAAATCAGGCACCACAAATCGTTTCGCTTTCT
Source organism: Candidatus Acidiferrum sp. (assembly GCA_035314845.1). Classification (GTDB taxonomy): domain Bacteria; phylum Acidobacteriota; class Terriglobia; order Acidiferrales; family UBA7541; genus Acidiferrum. The sequence goes on along the minus strand of DATFYV010000171.1, from coordinate 4,932 downwards.
TTGGACAAGGATGCGCCAAAGACGGACTTGCGCGAGGGCGACACCGTGCGGGCCGTCAACGGCATCCCCGTGAGTACCTGGGAAGACGCCGACAAGGCCCTGGAGAAGGTGGACGTCACGGTACCCGTGACGTTTGATGTGGAAGCGGGTGGCGTGGAGCGGACAGTGAAGGTGCCGCTGAAGAGTGGTGCGGGCCTGGACCTGTTGCTAGGGAATCCGCCAATTCCGCCGGTGATCGACAAAGTGGAGGACGGATATCCCGCGGCGCGGGCGGGTTTGCGCGATGGGGACATCGTTACGGCCATTGACGGGCAGCCGGTGAAGTATTGGGGACAGTTTGTGGACCGTGTGCGCTCTTCGGGCGGGAAGACGTTGGATATCGCAGTGGACCGCAAGGGGCAAACCGTGCACGCCAGCGTGACGCCGGAGAAAAATCCCAACGAGGCGGGCGATCTCACCTATCAGGTGGGAGTGGCTTTGAAAGATCAGACCAAGTATCGCCACGTCCCGCCCGCGGAAGCGCTCGGCCAAGCGGTTTCGCAGACCAAATTAATCATCGCCAGGACTGCACAGACCGTGGGTTTGCTGGTCAGCGGAAGAGTCTCCATCAAGCAGTTGCAGGGGCCGGTGGGCATTTCGCACATGGCCAAGCAGGCCGTGGACCGCGGGCCTCTGGCGGTCATTTCCCTGATGGCGGTGATCAGCGTGAACCTGGGAATTTTGAATTTGCTGCCGATTCCGATACTCGATGGTGGGAACATTTTGTTACTGGCCGTCGAAGGGATTATGCGGCGGGATTTGAGCCTGGCATTCAAAGAGCGTTTTGTGCAGGTGGGGCTGGTGTTCCTTTTGGTGCTCTTCGCTATTGTTATGTATCATGACGTGCTGCGGCGGCTAGCGCCGCATTCCTAGTGCGGGTCGGCGGCGCACGGCGGAGAGCGTAGACGAATGGCTTCGGGCGTATCGCATGGCGCGTCGCGTCGTGCCCCTCATGGCGTAACTCACCGGGCGTCCACCGGGGAGCGCATCAACACCGCGGAAACCACGGGCCGGCTGCAAAAAACCGTGGCCGAGCGCGGTCTGCGCATGACCCGGCAGCGGCGCGTGATTCTGCAGGTGATGGACGACGCCGAGCAGCATCTGGACGTGGACCAGATACTCGAGCGGGCCCGCAAAATCGATCCCGATGTGCACCTCGTCACCGTCTACCGCACGATTGATCTCCTCAAGAAACAAGGCTTGATTGACGAGTTGGACCTGCTGCACCTGCGCGGGGACCGCCACTATTACGAGAGCCACGGTCCGCGGGATCACATTCATGTGGCTTGTCTGCGGTGCGGCAAGGTGCGGGAATTTGAATCGCGCCTATATGAGCAGCTCAAGGAACAGATTGCCCGCGATTTTGCGATGCAGGTTACAGTGTCGCGCACGGAAGTGGGCGGCTATTGCGCGGAGTGCCTGGCGGCGGACAATCGCCCGCGAACGGATTCCTAGAGCGTTTCAAAAACACAATTGCACTTATGGTGTGGGCATTAGCGGCGCGGGCGCGTCGGCTAGCGAGTGGTGCCTGCGCATACGACGCAACAGCGAGAAAAAACGCTGCGCTTGCGCGATGTCCATCGCGATCTGAGCGCGCAATCCTTCGGGCTCGCTAAATTTCTTCTCCGCGCGCAGGCGTTTCCAGAAGCGCACTTCGATGCGCTCGGGCGTGGCCACTGGAACCACATCGAGCAGGTGCGTTTCTATGGTCAGCGCGGCGCCGTTGAACGTGGGGCGCATACCCACGTTGGTTACCGACCGCACGCTGCGCGGCAACCCGGGAAAATAGGTGCGGGTGATGTACACACCGCGCGCGGGCAATAGTTCCTGCTCCGCCTTCAGATTCAGCGTGGGAAAGACGAACTTGCTGCCGGTGCCCGTGCCCTTGACCACCGCACCAGTAAGCACGAACGGGCGGCCCAGCAGCCGGCCGGCCCGGCAGACTCTTCCCTCGGCGATTTCGCGGCGAATGATGGTGCTGGAGACTATCTCGCCGCGACACATCACCGGCGGAATGATGGCCACTTCGAAGGCCAGACGCTGGCCGAGCTCGCGAAGCAGCTTTACGTTGCCCGCTTGGCGATGACCGAAACGGAAGTTCTCCCCCACCAGCACGGTTTTAACGCACAGATCGCGCACCAGAATTTGCTCCACGAAATCCTCGGGCGAGAGTTGCGATAGCTCCAACGTAAACGGCAGGACCACCGCGGCCTCCAGCCCCAGCGCGCCAAACCACTCCATGCGCTGCTCGTTGGTGGAAAGGCGCAGCGGCGCGGCCTCCGGACGAAGCAATTTCAGCGGCGGCGGGTCAAAGGTCAGCGCGGTGGAGACGGCGCCGGTTTCGTGGGCACGTTCGACGTTGGCGCGGAGGATGGCCTGGTGGCCGAGGTGTATGCCGTCGTAGTTACCAATGGCCAGCACGCTGCCGCGGTTGCTGGCGGCGTAGATCTCATGCCAGGCGCGCGAGGATTGGCACGCGCGAACCCGTGGCAAGTCGGGATTTTCCATGCCGAGCGGCGGGGGCGCCATGGCGGTGCGCGCGTCCCGCGAGGAGTACGCCGACCCACCCGGGCGCTCAACGGGCACTTCCAGTTCCAGGCCATCGTAGGCCAGATGCACGTTCGGGAAGCCGAGCTTGCGCAAGCGCCCGTTCGTTTCCGCATGTGCCAGGTCGTGGGCGATGTGCGTGAACCAGGCGCGCCTGGGTTTCAGTTTTTGCACCACAGCGAGAGCCTGCTCGACGGTCTGGTGCATGGGGTGGGGCACGTCGCGCAATGCGTCGACGACGAGTTCGTCGAGGCCTTCCAGCAGCGCCATGGACGATGCGGGGACGGCGCTAAAGTCGGTGAGGTATGCGGCGTTGCCAAAGCGGAAGCCCAACACTTCGATGTTGCCGTGAATCAGCGGCACGGGGATGAATGGCACGCCCAGCAGTTCAAACGGGCCGTCGATGACGCGCAGCTTTACGCTCGGGATAGTGCTCAGCGTGGGCCGGCTGTCGAAGACGTAAGAAAAAGCGCGGCGCAGAACGGTAAAGGTTTCTTCATTGCCATAAACAGGCAGGGCGGATTTTTGCCGGATGTTATACGGGCGAATGTCGTCGAAGCCCAGAATGTGGTCGGCGTGGCCGTGGGTCAGGACGATGGCGTCGAGCCGATCAATCCCTGCGCGAAGAGCTTGCTGGCGAAAGTCTGGCGTGGTGTCGATGACCACGTTTTGCCCGTTGCGGGAGAGCAGTAGGGAAGGGCGGAGGCGGTTGTCATGCGGGTCTTTCGAACTGCACACGCGGCAGTGGCAACTCAGCGTGGGTACCCCCATGGAGGTTCCGGAGCCGAGGACGGTGATTTTTATGGGAGCGGCAGACATGGGAATCGCAACCTGAACACTTAATTCTAACAGTTAAGCGTGAGAGTGAGGTGCCTCGCGCGCGGTCCAAGTGACTGCTGGGCGTTGCTTGTTTGGAGTGCGGCGGCTTGACGCAGCTTTTACGAACTAAACATGGGAGGTAAACCCGTCAAACTCCACTCCCTGGCTGCACTTTGCCTTAGCGAGTGCGGGATCAAATTAGACTCGGCGCTAGTTTGGCGACCACAAAAGGGGCGTCAAGCCGCCGCACTCCAAACTTACGGGCGGGCTTTGGCCTTGCCCAGGGCGGCTTGTTGGGCTTGTTTGGCCAGCGCCTGGTTGACTTCCAGGTAGGTCATCTTGAGCTTGCCCAGCAAATCGATTAGAAGGCTGTCGTCCTCGGGCGCGAGATTGCCCGCAGTTTTCTCGTGCAGCGCGTCAAGCATATCGATGAACTCGCGCGCCGCCTCGGGATCGATCATCGGCTGGCCAGAGCGCGGGTCGGTGTAGCCTCCGAGAACCATGGCCGCATTGCTGCCCAGCATACGGACCAGATTCTCAAAGGCCAGCGAACGCGAGGGCACTTCTTTCGGGGGAGCCGAAGGCACAGGGACCGGCCCGGGCGCGGCCGGAGACGGCATCTTGGCCACCTCGCGCTGCGCCTCCAGTTTCGCCTCGCGCGCTTCCTGCTCCGCGACTTCCGGGCGCAATTCGCCCTCGGATGTGAATGGGCGGCGGTCGATAACGCGGAAGCCTTCATCCTGCTTGTGTTCGTTGTGTTTGTCGTCAGACAAGGGACATTCCTCGGCTTTCTAGGTATCCTCAAGTTTAACATGGCTCGGCAATTCTGTTGGTGCTGGCACCCGTCTCGCCGCTTGATCACGACATGAACGCGGTTGCAGCAGATTACCGAATGTAGTTTGAGGGACCCCAATGCACGAATTGACGCTTCAGATAGTGCGATTTGTGGACGAAGCCCAACCGGGGTGGGTAGAGGCGGAGTTCGTTGACGCGCAAGGCCTGCGCCACAGCCTGATCGACAAGATCCCAATTTTCACGGCAGAAGCTTTGTGGACGGACAGCAAGTATCCGGTCGCGGGCGGCGTGGGTTGTGAAGTTCTGGAGCGATATAGGGACGAAAATGGCCAAGAGGTCGTGCGGATAAGCACAGACAAACCGTGCTGCGTCGAGTCTACAAAAGGGCTCACAGAGTTTGTTGTCCCCGCACGTCTAGTTACCTGGGTGCCCATGTAGCCAACAAAGCGGGGCTAACTGCCGGTTCTTCGCGGGGCGCGCTTGTCAAAATGGCGGAGGGCAACGTACAGTGGAATGTCCGCGACGGAGTGGTCGCGGCAGCACCTCAATGGCCCCTACGCGCGCGAAGGTTCCCAAGCACAAAAAGATCAAGATTGGCGTAAAGCGCCGGATTGCCAGCAGCCGCACAATCGGCGAAAAACGCGGCGGCGCGAAGGGACTGCTGCCTCCGGGGACTGCGGAGTGGTTTGAGAAGCTGGCGGCGGTGCAGGCGCGCCTGCGGGCGCCTGGAGG
>DATFYV010000170.1:0-2466 GCA_035314845.1 Candidatus Acidiferrum sp. | reverse complement strand
TTGTAGTGGCGGGTCTTTAGACCCGTTCTTTTGGCCGGCCGCGGGAAAAAAGCAAAAGCACGGGTCTAAAGACCCGCCACTACAAAAAGCGGTTTTGACGCATGGCGAAGAAAAACATCAGCGAGGTTGCGGACCAGAGGCTGGCTGAGCTGGTAACGCTGCTGGCGGAGAACGCGACCATCGTCATCAGCGGTGCGCGAATGGCACGGGAGTTGGGCGTTTCGCGCAGCAGCATATGGCGATGGGTTACACGGCTGCGCGCATTGGGCGTCAAGGTAAAGGGACGGCCAGCCACGGGGTATTATCTGGAGGCCATGGCGGATGTTTTAACTCCGGACTTGCTGAAGGCGCGGCTACGGGGCTCGTTGTTCGGCAAACGCGTACTTCATTTTTTTCGCACGGATTCCACCAATCGCGTGGCATTCGATTTGGGCCAAGGCGGCGAGGCCGAGGGCGCGGTGGTGGTGGCGGAAGAGCAAACTGCAGGGCGCGGCAGAGCGGGGCGGTCGTGGGTCTCCGAGCGCGCGGCGGGGATTTATGTGACGCTGCTGCTGCGGCCAAAATTGGCTCCGGTGCAGGCGCCGCTACTGACCATGATGGCAGGCATTAGCGCTCGCGCTGCGGTGGAAGCGGTGACCGGGCTGAACGTGGATTTGAAGTGGCCGAACGATTTGATGATTGGCGGCCGGAAAATCGGCGGCATTTTGACGGAGATGCATGCCGAGCCGGCACTGGTGAGATTCGTGATTGTGGGAATCGGCATCAATGTGAACCAGGAGAAATTCCCCGCAGAGCTCGGCGGGGTGGCAACCTCGTTGCGGGTGGAGAGTGGGCGCGTGCATTCTCGCGTGGAGATTCTGGTGCGCTTGCTGCGGGAATTTGAGAAGGATTATTTGCGGCTGGTGCGCGAGGGGTCGGTTTCGGTGGTGACTACGTTTCAAGAGGTTTCCAGTTATGCTCGGGGGAAGAAAGTGCGGGTCGTGACCGGGGCGGAAACGTTTACGGGAGTCACGGCGGGCTTGACGCCGGAAGGGTTGTTGCGGGTGGAGCGCGGCGGTGGAGAGATTGTTACCGTAGTCGCGGGCGATGTTGCGGAAGTGCGTTAAGTATCTTTGGAGTGCGACGACTTGACGCTGCGTTTGCGCCTACTCCAGGTCGCGAAACGAAAAAGCGGCGTCAAGCCGCCGCAATCCGAAAAAAGGAACAAGATGCTGCTGACGATCGATGTCGGGAATACCAATACGGTGCTGGGAGTGTTTCGCGGGGCGGATCTGCTGGCGCATTGGAGGCTGACCACCGCGCGGGAGCAAACTGTCGACGAATACGGTGTGCTGACGCGCAACCTTTTTTCGCTGGCGGGGCTGGATCGCGATGCGATCGGCGGCGTGATTGTCAGTTCCGTGGTGCCGCCGGTGAATTGGACGCTCGGCGAGATGGCACGGCGATATTTGGGACGGCGCGCGCTGTTTGTTGAGCCAGGGGTGAAGACCGGGATGGCGGTGCTGGTGGACAATCCGCTGGAAGTCGGGGCGGACCGGATTGTGAATGGCGTGGCGGCGTTTGCGGAGTATGGCGGGCCATGCATTGTGGTGGACTTTGGGACGGCGATCACCTTTGATGTGATTTCCGCAAAAGGTGAATATTTGGGCGGGGCGATTGCTCCGGGATTGGGGATTGCTTCGGAGGCGCTATTTGCGCGTGCGGCGCGATTGCCGCGCGTGGAACTAAAGGATCCGGGAAAAGTGATTGGGACCAACACCGTTACGCATATTCAGGCAGGACTTTATTACGGCGCCGTCGATATGGTGGACGGGATGCTGGCGCGCATGAAGGCGGAGTTGGCGCAGAAACAAACGGCAGCGGAAGTACCGGTCATCGCCACAGGAGGACAGGCGAAATTGGTGGCGCGCGGATCGAAGCATATCAAATTTACCGATGAATTTTTAACCTTGAAGGGATTGCGATTGATTTGGGACAAGAATCCGGAGTTGGTGAAGGGTTTGGCGATGGAAAGCGGCGGGGTGGCGGCGGCCGCGACTCCGGAGCACGGCGGGAAACGCGATCCGAAGAAAGCTGCGCGATAGAGTTGATGGCGGACCAAGCGAATACTGGCGGCTCGGAAAACAGCGAAGGCCAAGCACAGCGGCAGGATTCCTGGAATTACTTCAACTACTTCACTGAGATTGAAGAATATTTTTGGAAGAAGCGCGGGGCGCACCTGCTGGTGTCGCCGTTGGACTGGGCGATTATGGAGACCTGGCAGAAGGCCGGGGTGCCGCTGGAGGCGGCGCTAAAAGGCATCGATCGCGCGGCCGAGAGCTACGCGCGGTCGCGGCGCGGGGCTGGCGGACGGGGGATGAAGACGCTGGCGTATTGCACGGATGCGGTGCTGGAAGCGACGGAGGAGATGAAGGAGGCGGCGGCTGGGGCCGCGCCGAACACCCCGCGGGCTGCGGCTGCTCCGGC
>DATFYV010000169.1:0-6076 GCA_035314845.1 Candidatus Acidiferrum sp. | reverse complement strand
AGCGCCACCCAGATCACCGCGACGATGCTCACGGCGAACAAGAGCGATTCCAGAGTGCGGGGGAAACCGTGAAGCTCATGCCGGCTGCGCACGCGCAAGGACGCTGCGGAGGAGGGCTCGGCGGGCGCCAGGCCGGTGAATTGCTGCAGGCGCGGTACGACATAGATCAAGAGGAACGGTGCGACGGAGCCGATGGCTACGGCGTCGCCCACCCACCAATTCAATGTGGCCGCCAGATATTGGCCACGAGGAACCAGACGGTCCGCTCCCAATAGCTGAACGCCGACGCTGGCCACGATGCCCGAGGAACAAATGCCCACCAGCAACAACCACATCACGTCGCGCACAGAGCGCAAGTCTGAGCCAATTTTGACGACGCGGCGTAAGACGGTGCTTGCCATGGCGTACAGCAAAGCCGTGGCGGGATCGTCCACCAGAAAGGAATAGGAGAGCACCGGCACCTTATAGTTCACGATGGAAGAGATGCCTTCGGCGAGCAGGATCACTGGGAGAAAGGCCGGTCCAAAGGCGATCAAGGCAGCGAATGTCAGGCCGGCGGGCGGGTACCAGGCGCTGATGCCCGACCAAATTTGAAAAAACACCGTGGAACGATCGAGAACCACGAACAACACCACGAAACCGGCTGCCACACTCGCCTTTCGCAGTAAGAGCCGATTTTCTGGACTCAATCACGCCTCCGGCCAGCCGTTCGCGAATGTCTTACCGGAGCGCCCAGGTCACGCTCTAGCGGCCCTGGATTCGCGAAACAAATAGCTGCAAAAACTCTTCCGCCCGCACGTCGATGCAAACTTTGGCGTTGGGGGTCACCTGGTCTACGCCTTCGATGATGTAACGGTCGCCTTCGGAAAAATGGTGGAGTACATTGCGTTCGACTTCGTTGCGGCGGTTGGCCACGGTTTCGCCCCGCGTGAACTCCCCGCGGGTTTCCACATCGACATGCATGGCGGGCGCTGTCACCAGGGTGGAGTCAATCGCCACGCCGACGGCGAGCGGATCGTACATGGGCGTGCCGGTGTCGCCGAATTTTTCGGAGAGCTCGACAAGGAACTTCGTGACGCCGTAGATGAAATCGTTCACCGGACCATGCGTATGGCCGAGTTGTTCGAGATGTTTGCGGCTGAAGAGCGTCTTGTCACCGACGTCCAGACCGACCATGGTGAGCGGCCAACCAGCTTGAAACACAATTTGCGCCGCTTCCGGATCGTTGTAAATGTTGGCTTCGGCGCTGGCGTTGACGTTGCCGCCTTTAATCGAGCCACCCATTAGAATTACCTCCTTGACCAGCGGAACAATGGAGGGATCTGTTTCGACGGCCAGAGCAATGTTGGTGAGCGGACCCACTGGCACCAAGGTGATTTCATGCGGCGAGGCATGCACCAATTGAATGATCAAGTCGGGACCGAATCGCGCGTCCACCTTGCACTTGCTGGGAGGCAGTTCGATATTCGCAAGGCCATTTTTGCCGTGCCAGAACTCCGCGGTGATTAGCTTCTGGAACAGGGGATGTTGCGCGCCAGCAGCCACGGGGATGTCGCAGCGATCCGCTAGCGAAACCATGCGCAGGGCGTTGTCCAGGCCCTGCGCGGCGGTGACGTTGCCGGGCACCACGGTGATGGCGCGAACGTCCAGTTCCGGAGAGTTGAGCGCCAGCATCAAGGCCATGGCGTCGTCGGTGCCTGGGTCGGTGTCCAAGATTATTTTTCTCGCAGCGGGAGAAGCGCATACGGGAACTGCGAGCAGCACCACGGCCGCTGCGCAGCAAAGCAGCCAAAGCCAGAAGCTCCGGCGCTGCGCCGGGCAGAACCCTGGTACGTTCGCGAGCATGGCTGGATACGTGAGTTCGGAGGTCATAGAGCACACCTGCATTGGATTTAAGGAGAGGGAGAATACCACGGTCAATCCAATGCGGTTACAGAAGGGATTTCAGAATAGCGCAATCGGAGGGAGAGGAGCGGCGGTCGAGTAGCGGAGTGCCTAATGGATTATCGGCGGCGGAAAAAAGATCGCCCGCGGTAAGCTCACCCGCGGGCGAACTGGAGGGCATCATGCTGCGCCCTTGTAATTCAGGATTTGTGTTCGTCGGAGCAACATTCAGCGCCTTTGATCTTTGGCGGCTCATACGCCGCGTGCGGATCAACAACATATCCGTGTTCATAGCGATCGTGGTGGCGCACCCAAGCCATGGAAAATGCCAAGCCTTCTTCGTCGCGGCCCTTTGGCGCGATATCGAGGAAGTTGTAGGTTCCGACCAGGATGTCCAGTCCGCGGGCATACCCGGAATAGGTGTGAAAGACGCTGCCGGCGGCATCCTTATAGAAGGCGCTAACGCCGGGCGCTTCCTCGCTGCCAAACGACTGCTGATTGTAGTTGTAATCGACCTTGCCAGAGGCTAATTCGTCTTTGGAGAACGACACATGATAGTCGAAATTAAAATCGCTTCCGGACGAGGAGACCCACTTGAAGCGCCAGCCCATGCGCTGTTTGAAGGCTTCGATCTCCGCCAGGGGCGCGCGCGAAACCACCACGAAGGTCACGTCGCGATTGGCAAGGTGCACGGTCATGCCATCAAAATGGTCGGCCAGATAGGAGCAGCTCTTGCAGCCTTCGCTCCATCCCGGCCCCAACATGAAGTGGTAAACGACTAATTGACTGCGGCCGTCGAACAGGTCCGCAAGCGTCTCTTTGCCGTTCGGTCCCTCGAAGGTGTAACTCTTTTCCACCTTCTCCCAAGGCAGCTCACGGCGCTCCCGGCTAAGCTCATCGCGCAGACGCGTGAACTCCTTCTCCTTGGCCAGAAACGCCTTGCGCGCCGCCAGCCACTCGGAAGATGAAACTACTTTTGGATTCTTCCTTTCCATCGTGCTCGTCGCCATGATTATTCTCCTTCGCTTGAATTATTTCGGAAATCCGGCCCTTACTTCGTCGCAAAAACATGGTTCTGGCCGCGATGGCCATGGCTCCGCCCACGGAAGACGCTTGCCCAACCAACACTGCCGCGGCTGCAATACATGCTGGACACATAGCTGCTTCCTACGCGCGATGGCAATCCTTTATCGCGCTGTCTGTCCTGCTGCTGACTTGCCCGCGGAGCCTTCGGCACGCTTGCGAGCGCCCTCCAGTATGTAAGCCCATCCAGCGCGTACTCCGGCTCTGTGCTCTTCCGGCATGGCGCCAAAGCCGAGATGCTGGAAGCGGATTAACGTGCCGCCATCTTTCTCGCTCAAGCGATATTGCACGTTGGAAACCAGCGGATAGGACGCAAAGAGCGGGCCGGAGAATTCCAGCAACGTAGGACGCTTGATGGCTTGCACCGTGGCCCAGAAATGCCCGTTGTTATCGCCAAGATCGCGGTACCAGCGGCCTCCCGGCCAGGGCTCCAGCTTCATGGGCATTTTCTCGCCGTCCATTTTTTCATTGCCGGGGCCGACCTGCTCGAGCAGCGCGGCGAAGGTGGCCTCCAACGAGGCTCGCACGTGTATCTCCTGGGTGATGTTTAGGGACATTTCTTCGATGCTTTGGACCGTTGTTGCACTCATGATGCTCCTCCAGATTGAATTAGGTTCATTCCTTGTCCTGCAAAACCGTCTGTGACTCGGCGCGTTCCTTGATACGTTTCAACTGGTGCTGCCAGAAGCGCTCGAATTTACTAGTCCACTCGTGAATCGGCTTGATGACTTCGGCATTCGTTCGATACAGCATTTGACGTCCGTCGCGCCGCACGCGCACCAAACCAACATCTTTGAGCACGCGAAGGTGTTTTGAGACCGACGGCTGTTCGAGACCCAGATTCGCCCCAATGGCCGTAACGCCCTGTTCGTCGGATGCCAGCAAGCTGAGGATCGCGCGCCGGCAGGGATCACCGACGGCGTTGAAGGCATCGGAGGTGGTGGCGGCGCGCGGCATGAAGGAAGATTACATTCCCATATGGGAATATGTCAAGAACTTTTTTTGCGTTTCTTCCGGCTAATCTCCGCCCGGATCTACCCCTCGCAACGAATACCTTCGCTGCACGCCCCGCCGCCAACCGGCACTTGGCGCCCGCTCTGTTCTATAATGCCGCTCACCCATGCCGCTTACTTCTGGAACGAAACTCGGTCCTTACGAAATTCAATCGCTGATTGGCGCGGGAGGCATGGGAGAGGTCTACCACGCGCGCGATACCCGTTTGCAGCGCGACGTGGCCATCAAGATTCTGCCCAGTTCGCTGGCCACGGATCAGGATCGCCTGCGACGTTTTGAGCAGGAAGCGCGCGCCGTCGCGGCGCTGAATCATCCCAACCTGCTGACGGTTTTCGATATCGGTACCGCCCCGGTGGCTCAGCCAACGGATTCATCCGGTGCGGCTCCGGCTGGCTCACCCTTCATCGTTTCCGAGTTGCTGGAGGGATCCTCGCTGCGCGATCGCCTCGCCTCCGGCGCTCTGCGCGAACGCCGCGCTATTGAGTACGCCATTCAAATCGCGCACGGCCTGGCCGCGGCGCATGAACGCGGCATCGTGCATCGCGACCTAAAGCCCGACAATATTTTTGTCACCGAGGATGGGCGGGTAAAAATCCTGGACTTCGGCCTCGCTAAGCTTACCGAAGCCGCGCACGGCAACAGCGACGACACCATACCATCCGGCACCCAAGCCGGCATGGTTCTCGGCACGATTGGGTATATGTCCCCGGAACAGGTGCGCGGCAAACCCGCGGACACGCGGAGCGATATTTTCAGCTTTGGCGTGGTGCTGTACGAAATGCTTGCCGGACGCCGCGCCTTCCATGGGGAAAGCAGCGCGGACGTGATGAGCGCCATCCTCAATCAGGAGCCACCGGAGCTACCGGCCACCAACCGCGAAATTTCGCCCACGGTGGACCGTATCGTGCACCACTGCATGGAGAAGACGCCGCAGCAGCGTTTCCAATCCGCGGGCGACATCGCGTTTCAGCTGAGCGAACTGAGCGGGATTCGCTCTTCGGCGGCCATTCCGGCACTGGAAGGAGCTGCAGAAAAAACCGCCCGGCCCACTTGGCTGCTGCCGGCCATTGGCGCGGCAGTTGTGGCGCTGCTGCTTGTTGGAACCTGGTTGCTTGCCAGCTTCAGCGCGCATCGCGAGCCGCCAAAATTCGTGCAACTGACGTTCCAGCAAGGTGCCGTGGACTCCGCGCGGTTCTTGTCCGACGGCCAGAGCATTATCTGCGCTTCGCGCTGGGGCTCGGATGCAACCATGTCGCTATATACCGCACGGCTCGATAGCCAGGGCATGCGTCCGCTAGGCGTCACCGCCGACGCGCTGGCCTCCATTTCAAGCACTGGCGAGCTTCTGGTGATTCAGAACATGCACTCCATCGGGGCGGGATATGTCCGCGTCGGTACCCTGGCCAGGCTGCCCGTTGGCGGAGGAGCGCCGCGCGCGGTGCTCAATTCCGTGCAGTATGCGGACTGGGCTCCCGACGGTAAGGATTTTTTGGTAGTACGCTTCATCCCCGAACGCCACGTCTATACCCTCGAATATCCCCTGGGGAAAATCCTTTACGAAACTACAGGGTGGGTCAGCGATCCGCGCTTCTCTCGCGATGGCAAGAGAATCGCGTTCCTCGACCATCCTATCTTTGGTGACGATCAGGGCTACGCAGCAGTGGTGGATCTGGAGAACCATTACAAGCGGCTGAGCGAGTCCTTTACCTCTGCGCAAGGTTTGACGTGGTCTCCCAAAGGTGATGAGATTTGGTTCAGCGCCGTTCACGACGGCGTCTATCGCTCGCTATACGCCACAACTCTCGGCGGCCGCGTGCGCTCCTTGCTATCCGCTCCGGGCGACATTGATATTCAGGACGCCTTGCCGGACGGGCGCGTGTTGATTGCGGACGTGAACACGCGCCTCGTCTTGATGGTCTCCAGCCCCGACCATGGCAAGGACCGCGATTTTTCTTGGATGGACTGGACCTCCGGGCTGCGTTTCTCTTCCGATGGTCAACAAATTTTATTTGGCGATCAGCACAGCGGGAAAGACTACGGCACGTTTCTCCGTAATTTGGATGGCTCGCCCGCGGTACGCCTGGGCGATGGCGAT
>DATFYV010000168.1:0-7538 GCA_035314845.1 Candidatus Acidiferrum sp. | reverse complement strand
AATGCATGAGGTTGTCCGCACCTTCGCCGGACAGCAGAACGCGGCATTCGGCGGCAATCTGCTGAAAGGCGAGCGGCAGGCTGGCGAAGAGAGGATCGTCTACGGGTTCGGGAGAAATGGGAGCGAGGTCGTCCCAATGTTGGAAGGGACGAAGATTTTCCGTGGCGATGGTCTGCAGGGGGACGCCGAGGGAATCGGCCAGCATGGCGGCATAGTGGGGATCGCGGTCTGCGGGCACATGCTGTTGCGCCATGGTGAAGGCGCGCAGCGCGAGATTGTTTTTTTCGCGAACTTGCGCTTTGGCTGTGGCGGCTACGGCTGCGGAGTCCAAGCCACCGCTGAGCAATACGCCGGTCGAATTGACGTCGAGGCGGTCGGCGACCGCGGGGTTCCAGACGGCGAGAAAATTCTCGACGTAGTCGGCGGCGCGCGCATAGCGGATGCGACCGTTGGCGGGCACTTCCCAATAGCGGCGGAGTTGTGCTGCGTCTGAAGAGACCAGAAGCGTGTTGGCTGGTGGAAGGCGCTGGATGTCGCGAAAGGTTGTGCTGGAGTTGTCGCAGTTGAGGCCGAAGAGCAGGAAATCGGCGACCGCAGAATCGTTTAGTGCGGAGGTGATTCGCGGGTGCCGGCGGAGAACCCCAAGCGTGTTGCTAAAGAGAAACAGCGAATCGAAGAGCGCGTAATAAAAAGGCTTGATGCCGAAGTGATCGCGGGCGCAAAAGATGGTGCGCGCTCCGCTATCCCAGATGGCAAAAGCAAAATCTCCGCGAAGATGTTCGACGCAGTTTGTCCCCCAGTGTGCGTAGGAATGCAGCAGTAGCTCGGCATCGCTGGCGGGGGCGGGAATATCGCTGCCCGCGGCGCGCAGCGCGGACTGGAGTTGACCGCGAGAGTCCAGGCGAACGTCCGCAGTGATGTGCAGGCCGGACAGGCCGACGACGACGGGATTATCCGCACCGCCGGTTTCGGTACCTAACGATGCATGAGCGAATCCAATCGATCCTTCAGTCCACATGGTTTGCGAGTCCGCGTCCGTCAGACGCAACGATTCGGCGAGCGCGCGGAACCGCTCCGGGACGACCGGCGCGCCGTCGCGTTGGAGGATGCCCAGGATGCCGCTCAATCCGGCAGGGTCTCCATGAGGGGAGTAACACCGTCAAAGGGGAAAAAGTGGCGGTGCTCGCCACGATCCTCGTTGAGCGGCGCGCCGAGACAAACTACCCAAGCGTGGGCTTCCAGGCGGGCGGCATCCTTACGCGCACCAAAGCGCAGTTCGGCGGGGAGCCTTCGGCGGCGCAACAGGAAATAGAGGGACATGGCCTGTTCAAGGCAATTGGTGCGCAACAGAAGATGGCGGGCGGCGGCGGAATGCCAGCGCGTAAGCTGTTGAGCTTGCGATAGTAACGCGGGATCCGAGAGCTTTGCAGGTGTGGCGACGGGGAGGGCGCGTTCCAACAGATTCTTCCAGCGGCGGAACCCCAGGATCCGCAGGCCCAGCCATGTTGCGGTGAGCACGAATGCGGCGCGAAGGACGGTGGCCCGCTCGGGGCCGCTGAGCTGCGCAAATCGCCGCCATGTCGCGATATTGTTCACGGTGGCCCTGCGATTACGTGCCGTTCGCAGGTGTAACCACGACTCTACTACAAGCGGCAGGAATTTGGAGGAAGTGGAACCAAATACCAAAGAGCTGCGAGGATTGGCGAACGCCGGGTTCGCTATCGCAGGGCGCTAGAACCCAATACCGCGTGCTACGGCCGGTCCGGGCTTTCGAACGCTTTGAACACGGTGAAGATCACAGGGATTGCCGTAGCGCCGAGAGCAAGTTCAGTGAAGTGCGAATTGGCGGCCATAACCGGGCCTTTCACGGCGTGTTGCGCGATCGGCGCGGCGCAGCCGGTGTGCTTGTGATTCTTGTGATAGTCGGGATCTTCCGGCGAGATGGCTTCGCGAGCGTCGGCGACGGAGTGTTCGGGAACGACGCGATAGGCATGGTCGTGGTCCACGGTTTTCTTTTCCGAGCCGGCGACCACATTCATAACGCCTTGCTGGCTGCGGACTTCCAGCTCGCAAGGCGACTTGAAGCTGACAAAGCCTTCGATAGGCCGCGCTTCATCGGAGACGATGCGCACGTCGGAGGCGTAAATCACAAAACCTTCCGAGGGACTGTTGTTCGAAACGGCCAGGGTGCCACGGCGCAATTCGGCGATTGGTGAGGACTGTCCGACGTAGAAGACCA
Source organism: Candidatus Acidiferrum sp. (assembly GCA_035314845.1). Lineage (GTDB taxonomy): Bacteria > Acidobacteriota > Terriglobia > Acidiferrales > UBA7541 > Acidiferrum. The sequence goes on along the minus strand of DATFYV010000168.1, from coordinate 5,299 downwards.
CGGTGGTATCGCTGAGCAGCTCATAAGTGGTCTGGCCGATGCGGACTTTGAGCGCGCCGTCAGAATCGGTGTTTAGGATGTCGCCGGGAAAAATCGTGGAGCCTTCGCTGGTCAACGAGCCGCCGATGCGGCCGTTTTGCGTTTGCAGGACGAGGCCAAGAGCCTTAGTCTGCGCGGCGGAGCCCGGCGCGGGCAGAAGTGCGACGCTCAGCGCCGTGGCGCATGCGAGGTGCAGAATAAACTTCGCGAGCCGTGCCAGTGATACTTGTGATTTGCGCTTCATCGTAGTTCCCTTTCCTTGCGGCTACTGATCCTGATATTTATTTCCCGGAGTTCGGGGCACACGGCGTTTGGCATTGCTGGATGTTCCCGCGATTGACGGCGTTGGCATCTGTAGTTGCATGGCGGGGTCGCCGAAAAGAATCCAAGTGCGGCGGACGTCGGGGTCGGTAATGCCCTGCTTGGCGGCGAGAACGGCCTGGCCCAGCGGCGTGGCGGAATTTTCTTTGACAATGCGCAGCAAAGCCTGATCCATGGTGGCCTGCGGCGGCGCGCTGGTGAATCCGGAGGAAGCCCACACGGCAACGGCCCCGCCGTTGGGCGCGAGCATCAGGGACTGCGCCAGACTTTGCGCGTACACATCTTGGAAAAATCCGTTGAGACAATCCATCAGGAGAAAGACCGGCAAGCGGTCGCCGTTGGTCAAACCAGCGGCGGTGGAGTTGTCGAACAAGTCGGAGAAGGACCACTGTTCTTCCGCGCCGTGGCCCGTGTAGTTGACCAGCAGTGCACCGCTGTTGATGGCGTTCAGGATTTGCTGGCGCGCGGTGTCCACGTCCAGGCCGTCGGCAAGAATTTTTGTGCCCTGCAGGGAAGCCGGCAGTTCGGTGCCGGCGAAGGCGGCTTCATTGGTGAAGTTGACGCCCGCGTTTTGGTCGGCGATGAGCACGGCTTGTTGGTTCCACGAGCCCGCCGATGTGCCGGATTCGTAGTTCACGATTTTTGCGACGAGCAGCGCGGCGTCGGCTGCTGTACGCACCGGCAAGCGTCCCGTGGGGATGGTGGCGAAACCGGTTTGCTGAAAATCGCTGAACCAATCGTCAGAAGCGGTCTTGAATGCCTGAGTCTCGATGATGCGCGTGGGCACAAAGTCGAAATCGCCGAAACCAAGATAATTGCGAGGATCGAGCGAGGCGTCGCCGACGAGCAGCACAGCTCGCGGCGCGAGTTGCGACTCGGCGGAAAGTTGCTGTAGATAATCGCGGATGGCGTAGGGCGTGCGTTCGCCGTAGCTAAACGCGTCGTAGATTTGATCCGTGGTGACGATGCTGACTTGCCGGCCTTGCGATTGGCGCAGCGATACATAGGGCGCCAGGCTGGCCACAAAATCCGGATGCGTGATGACCACGATGTCCGAGCGCTGCTGGCGATGGATGGCCGCATCAGGCGCGTGAAACGCCAGCGATGAGGGCGCGGAGATTTGGTCACCGGAGAAAATCAGCAGTGTATGTTCGGCGGCTCCGGCATTGGGCACGCCCAGCGAAATCGCGAAACTGTTTCCTTCCGGCTGAGTGCGCCCGTCCAGTTGTGTGATGGCCTGAGGATCGCTGATGTCGAACGCCCGGATCTGCGGATTGCTGAATCCCGTTACTTTCAGTGCTGCGCCGGAAGACGCCGTGGCGCGCAACCAATTGCCGTCCGCGGCATACGTATGCGGATAGTGCAGCTGCACGGATTGCACCAGGCTGACATCGTTATCGCCATCGAGAGCTGTCAACGTAACGGTGTTCACGCCCTCCTGCAGCAAGCTGGAATTAATCGGGAACGTGTTGGTGACGTTGGCCTGATTGACGAAATCCATTTCGCCCACAGGATTGCCGTTGAAGCTGACCGAAACGGAGTGCGCTTGCTGGTCGGTCGCGCCTTGCAGGGTGACGTCGATGCTTGCGGGCAGCGCCGAGTTGGCGCTCAAATTCGCCACCGTCAACTGCTCGTCCACCGGCTCGCTGGTGACTGCGTCGCCAAAGAAATTGTCTTGATCCTCGCCATTCAAAAGCGTGGCGAAGTAGGTGGTACGGTCTTCATGAATCACGGTGAACAAAAAGTCTTGCGCGCTGCTTCCACTGGACGCTGCCGCTTGCACTCGCGTGACGCGCTTGCCCGGTTGCGTGCCGCGCACCAGCCAGTACTCGCGCGTATCGGAGAACGGCGTGTCGATGCCCGTGCCATAAAACTCGATACCGTCGAAGGAGCGGAAGCCGCTGCCGAACCGCGCCGAGACGATCATTGGCTGCTCCACACCCTCGGCGTACAGCTGCAGATTCTGTGCATCCCAGCCAGGATCAAATCCTCCAGCAACCAGCTGCGCGCGCGACAAGCGATACCAGCCCTCGCTCTGTACTCTAATCTTCAGCGCGGGCAACAGGTCCAGCGCCACGCGGTAGTGCCCCCGAGCGATGATCGGAGGTTGCGGGCGCGGAGCACGCAATGCCCGCACCGGTTGCGGGGATGGCGAAGCCGCGAGCTGATTCAGCTGCGTCAGCAGCGGCGCATTGGTAACTTCTGCCGCGCCTGGCTGCGAAGCAGACGCCATTGGCTGCACGGCAGCGCTCGAAACTTGCGCGCGCGCGAAGGATTGCGCGGCATCGGGGGAGCTTTCCGCCTGCACGGGACCATGCGTCGTGCGCGTACCATTCAGGTCCACGTCTTCGAGCACATACGATGACTGCGCCGTGCCCGCCACATCGATCCAGTAGTAGGTCTTCGCGCCATGCTGCGGTTGCGCGCCGCGCACAAACAGCGCCGCCCCAGCGATGATCGAGGGATTCACGCGATGCCGCCCCTGCGCTTCTTCGCGATAAACGTTGAAGCCCAGATTGCGAATCTCTTCCCGCGTGTGCCATTCCAGCAGCACTCCGCCTTGCGGCCGCAACTGTGCACGGAACGACGACAACTGCACCGCCGTGGGCGACTGAATGGTGGAATCCGCCTCCGATTTGTTATTGCCAGAATTGGGATCGATGCTCGAGCTGGCGACCGTGGCAGTGTTGCAAACGCTATACGGCACGCCATTCACGGTGTTGCACACCGTCCCGCCGGAGCCGCTGAAGGTGGCCGCGTTTACGTTGATGGTGATGATCACCACGGTGCCAACATTCATCGCTCCAATCGTGCAGCTGACCGTGCCGGTGGCCCCGACCGCTGGGCTCGTGCAGGTTCCTTGCGTGGTTGCCAGGCTCGTGAACGTAACCGCCGAGGGCAACGGGTCGGAGACCGTCACGCCGGTGGCCACCGCCGGGCCGTTGTTGGTCACTTGCAACGAGTAGGTGAGATTGGAATTCTGGTCCACCGGCTCGGGCGTGGCGGTTTTTACGATCGAGAGGTCGGCCTGCGTTGGCGCGGCAACCACGGTCGAAGACGAGGCGGTATTGTTCAACGTGTTGGGGTCGTTGGCTGCCGGCCCAATCGTCGCGCTGTTGGTGATTACTGTTCCAGCGGTGTCGGCGGCAGTGATCTGTTCCACGAGCGGGAAGGTGGCCATGGCGCCTACGGCCAGCGGACCGGTGCAGGTGACGGTGGTGACCATGCCTACAGTCACCGGCGCGCCGCAGGACCATCCCGCTGGCGGCGTCAGGGAAACAAACGTGGCGTTCGCGGGCAGCGTGTCGACATACATTGCCGAAGCCACCGCTGCGGGACCGTTGTTCGTCACCACCTGTGTAAACGTCGGATTGGTGCTATTGCTATAGACCGGGTTGGGCGCAACGGAGCTGGTGATGCTCAAGTCGGATTGCGTCGCTCCCGCTACCGTCACGGTGGCCGTCGCGGAAGCCGCCGTCGGATTGGGATTGGGCGTTCCGGAATTGGCGTTGGCAGTGTTGGAGATGAACGTCCCATTGGCCACGCCGGAGTTCACATTCACGACCAGCGTGAACGTGGCGGTGGCGCCATTCGCAAAAGACGGTGTGGTGCAGGCAATATTCCCCGTGCCTCCCACCCCAGGGGCCGAACAGGTCCAGCCGGGTGAACTGATCGAGACAAATGTTGTATTCGTCGGGACCGTGTCATACAGCCCCTCCGGCACGCCCGCAGCCGGCCCGTTGTTCTTCATTACCAATGTGTAGGTTATGTTGTTGCCGGCCGTGACCGTCGGCGCCGCCGCCGTTTTCGTCAGCGTCACATACGCCGACGCGGCTGAGCCCACCACCGTACTGACGCTTGCGGTGTTGTTCGCCAAATTCGGATCGGTGGTACCGGAGCTTATGTTCGCGGTATCCACGATCTGCGTACCAAAGGCCGTGCCACCATTTACGGTTACCGCCAAGGTAAAGGTTCCAAACGCGCGATAGGCAAAGTCCGGGTTGGTACACGTCACCAGCCCAGTCGAGGTAATCGAAGCGTTGGAATTACACGTCCATCCCGCTGGTGCGCTGATCGACTGGAACGTTGTGTTAGCGGGGATGGCCTCGCTGAACGTTGCGTTCAACGCATCCAGTGGCCCCGAATTGGTAACTACCTGCGAATACGTGATCGTGGCGCCCGGGGCGACGGGGTTGGGCGTCTCGGTGTTGGTCACGCTCAGGTCCGCGCTGGCGCAAAACGCGCCGGCCTGGGTTCCTGGCGTCTCCATCATGAACAAGCTGTTTTGCATCACGCCGGATTGGCCTGGCGTCGCGCCATAAGCGTCATTCGCCAGCGTGGTCCTGCCTGGCACCCCGCCGCTGACGCTGGCCGTGCCCGGCAGCGCCGAAGTCAAGACCACCCCGCCTCCGCCACCACCGCCCGGTCCGTGGCGATTGCCTGGAAACGGAGTTCCCGGAGCTTGCTCGGGCCAAGTGTCTCCCCCGTTCCCGCCCACAGCGGTGACAGTCAGACCGTTGAGTCCTCCGCTATTGGTAAACACCAGGACCGTGCCGCCCGCGCCGCCACCGCCCCCACCATCGTTCTCCGGATCCAAAGCCGTCTGGCCGCTAGCGGTAATCGTTCCGGTCCCTGTAACTGCCCCCGCATGGATCACCACGATCCCACCGCCGGCTGTGCCGCTGCTGTAAATACCGGTGCAGTTGGCTCCGCAATTGTTGTTGCCGGTATTCGCGCTGGGATTCCAATAGCTGCCATTGTTGGTCGTGCCGGCGCCGCCGCCGCCGCCCATCACTATCGCGCTGGTGCTAGCCGGGAAGGCTAGGCCGCCAAAACCGCCGACCTGTCCGGCGCTATTCCAACCATATCCGCCGATTCCGCCCGTACCGCCATTGCCGCCTGCGCCGCCGCCGCTGTTTTGGTCGTTGTTGACGGGGTC
>DATFYV010000167.1:0-6524 GCA_035314845.1 Candidatus Acidiferrum sp. | reverse complement strand
AGCACGCTGACGGTGGGCGGCGGATCGGAAAGGATATGGTGGTCGGGGCGGCACTTTTCGATGAGCGCCAGGATGCCAATGACGAGCGCGCGGCCGCTGACCAGCACGATGCCGGCCATAAACACGGTGGCGATGCCCACCCGGAACCAGTGATAGATGCCAAAAATAAAGCCATCCGCACGGGCCTCCAGTTGTTCCTGCGAGGAAAGCGGGAGCATCACCTGGGCGCGAGTCTTGCCCAGCAAGTCGGGAACGGAAACGAAGGAATAGCCGCGCGCGCGCAGAGTATCGATCACTTGCGGCAACGCGGCGATGGTTTGCGTGCGGTCGCCGCCGCCATCATGAAACAGAATAATGTTGCCGTCGTTGGCCTGCTGCAACACCTGATCGACGATTTCTTGCGCCGGGTTAGGCTTGCCGTTGACCAGTTGCCAGTCGTGGGGATCGATTTTCTGGCCGATGATCAGGTAGCCCATGTCTTGTGCGAATGGCAGCTGGGAAACTTCTTCCGCATACTCCGGCTGGTGGTCGATGCCGTACGGCGGACGGAACAGAATTGTTTTTACGCCCAGGGTGCTTTCGATTAAGCGCTGTGTGAGGTTCAGTTCCCAGCGTGCTTGGGTCTTGGAAATTTCGTCCCAGGCCGGATGGGTGTAAGTGTGATTGCCGATTTCGTGGCCTTCGGCGTATTCGCGGCGGAGTAGCTCGGGATATTGGTTGCCGTCGAGGCCGATCACGAAAAATGTGGCTGGTACCTGCTCGCGCTTCAGGATGTCTAGGATTTTCGGGGTCCAGCGCGGGTCCGGACCGTCATCGAAGGTGAGGGCGATTTTTTTGTTGGCCGCGCCGATTTGGTCGATGTTGTAGGAGCGCGGGTAGGCGTCGTATTTTTCGCTAGTGAAGAGATCGGTGTTTGGATCGTAGGTGAAGCTGCGCTTGCCGTCTTTGGGCGTGTCAACAAAGTGCCAGATATCGCCGCTGCCTTCGAGGATCAGGTCTGGACCGGGTGGCAGATCGGTGAGTTTGTTGCGTGCGGCGTCGTCTGGACGCGTGGCGTCCCAGATGGGCCAGACGGAAGTGTCCGCCGAGCCCAGGCGCCACATGGCGGTGCCTTGCACACCGAGGCGCTCGCTGGCGCGCAACTGGTTGTAGGCCGTGACGGCGTCGAGCATCCATACCTGGTGGATGTGATTTTGCTCGTCGGAGTAGGAGTAGTGCGGGTTTAGAGACGCCGCATCGAATTCAACGGGCGCTTCCGATTCGTAGGCGTGCAACAGCGCTTCCTGAATGGTCAGGGTTTCGGAAGTGACGGGCTTGTTCTTGTCGGTAACGGTCCAGTCATAGGCGTAGTTTCCGACGGTCACTACGATTTTTTGCGCGGGAACTTCTTCCAGGACTTGGCGCAAATTTTCCACGAACCAGTCTTGCGAGGCGATGGGGCCCGGAGGTGAAGTGAGCCAGTGCTCGTCGTAGTTCATCAGCACGATGGCGTCGGCTTGCTTACCGAAAAATTCGTAATCGTAGGCGTCGTCACGGGCGGGGAGCGCGATCATTAGTTTCAAGCTGGCGGCGTGCATGCCGGAGGCCAGTTCGGCGGCAAATTCCCGATAGTTCTTTTGGCTGGCGTCGGGAACTTCCTCAAAGTCCACGAGCACGCCGGCTTCGTGCGCTTGCTGGGCGAATTGCACCAGGTCCTGCGATAGTTTGTGGCGCGCCGCGGCGCTGCCGAGCATTTCGGCCATTTCCTTGATGTGCCAGCTGACGCCATCGTAGTTGTTCAGCAAGCCAATCATGGGGATGGCGGGCTGGTCCACGAACGTGGATTTCATCCATTGGTGGAGCTTGTCGTCTTTCAAGATGGCCACGGCTTCGGCCGGCGTGCATTTGGCGGTGCGTTGTCCATGCTCGTAATCCACGATAGTGATGGCGCCATCGGGCGTGACGGCGTGCAACTGTTCGGGGAGCAGCAGGTCCAGCTCTTTGTAGTGTTTTCTCAGCGAAGCAAGGCTGTTGGGATCCCAGCTGACGAAAAATGCGGCCCGCAGGGGATCGTAGGTGGCCGGCACAGTGCCTAGATGAGAGACGCGGCGCTGGCGGCCTTCGCGCACGGGCGCGGGCTTTTTCTTCAATTTCAGGGCATGCAGACCCGGGTTGGTGCTGGGCAGCAAACCCGCGGGCAGTTCCACGCTGACAGCGATGGTGACGAAGAAGTAGGCCAGCAGCAGCGTCAACGCCACCGCGGAAATTTCCAGTACGCGGCGCGTGCGGCGCCAGCGGACCCGTTCTTCATCGTAAAAGATTGGCCTGCGTTCCTTCATGAACTCCTGCAACGGCCGAAGTGCTGGCCGTTCTCCGTCGCCAGAGGACTGGCGTGCTGAATCGCTGGTACTTCATTGTAAGATGCGTGCTATCGATGAAGCGAGTTTTCTCTAGCCCTTGGGTTAACTGTATCGTCGCGCTGCTGGCCGGACTCGGCTTGCGGCTGCTGTTTATCCTGAAATTTCCCGCCACTTCCGGCGACACCGTGCTGTACGAACAGATGGCGACGAATTGGCTGCAGCATCATGTGTATGCCATGAATGTGGATGGGGCCATCACGCCGGTGGATATGCGCATGCCGGGGTATCCGGCGTTCCTAGTGCTGATTTACCTGCTGACGGGAAAGATTGGGGCGGCGGCGCACTTTTTCGTGATGCTGGCCCAGGCTTTGGTGGACTTGGCGGGCTGCGTGGTGATTGCCGCGCTGGGCGTGGCCTTACTGGTGACGGTGGATGGCACTGCGCGGGTTTGGCCTGTGTTCCGCGCGGGGTTGTGGCTGGCGGCATTATGCCCGTTTATCGCCAACTATTGCGCGACGCTATTGACCGAAACCTTGGCGGTGTTGTTCACGACCATAGCGCTGCTCTTCGTATCCTTGTTGCTGGGAAACAGTTATGAACTTGTGTTTCCCAAGGCGCTGCGCCCGTGGGACTGGGGTCCCGACTATCGGTTACCGGCGATTTGCGCGGGCCTGATTATCGGCGTGGGCACGTTGCTGCGGCCAGAGACGCCGCTGCTGCTCATGGCGGCGTGGATGGGCACGGCGGCCGTTCTGTGGCCGCACCGCAAGTTTCGCGCCTGGCTGCGCATCGTTATCTTTAGCGGACTGGCTTGCGTGCTGCCGCTGCTGCCGTGGGCGGTGCGTAACGCCATCACTTTGCACGAAGTGCAATTCCTGGCTCCGAAAAACTCTAACCTTCCCAGCGAGCTGGTGCCCAAGGGCTTTATGGCGTGGGAAAAAACCTGGCTGTTTCGCGTGCGCGACGCGTATCAGGTTTCGTGGAAACTGAACGGCGAGGCCATCGAGATCGAGACCATTCCGGCACGAGCGTTTGATACCGCAGAAGAAAAAACGCGCGTGGCGGAGATTCTGGAGCAGTACAACGACGATTTGACGATTACACCGCAGGAGGACGCGGCGTTTGGACAATTGGCGAGAGAGCGCACGGCCCGGCATCCCCTACGGACGTATGCGTATTTACCTACCGCTCGTGCGTTCACCCTATGGTTTACGCCGCGCATCGAGCTACTGCCGGTATCCGGTACCGTGTTTCCCCTGAAACAGAACTGGTACGACGATCGCGCGGACCAATTGACGACAGTGGGATTTTTCTTTCTGAATATTTTTTATGTGATTCTCGGCATTTGCGGGGCTTGGCGGTTATGGCATTGGAACCGCGCGGTGCGTCCGGTGGTGCTGACGCTTGCCATCTTTGCCTTGCTACGGACCGTTTTTATCACAACGCTAGAAACCCCCGAGCCGCGGTATGTGCTGGAGTGTTATCCGATAGTGCTGGCGTGTGGAGCGACGCTGTTCGGGAAGCCGTACGAGAAAGCAGCTGCACGCGCGGCGTTGCAGTGTTCGTGGTTTTCCTCAGGGCAGAGAAACTAAATCCAATCTCAGGTCCGGGCAAGGCAGGGGCGCAGCGTGCTGCGGCCTACAAAAACCTGGACCGGTGCGAACTAGCGCTCTTCGGGTGGTTCGGGATGTATCGTGACACGATAAATTTGCGGGAAATGCTCCTTCACGCGATCCTCAAGGGCGGCGGTTACGTCGTGGACCTGCGTAATGGGCAGGTTGCTGTTCATGATGCAGTGACAGGTGACCACGATGCGGTGCTCGACCTGGCGCACACGGACGTCATGGCAGTTCTGGAGTTCGTGATACTCGGAAGCTAGATTGTTGGTGAAGGCTTCGATGGCGCGGGAGAGCTGCTTCATTTCCCCGGCGCCGGCGTCCGGCGTGGCGATGTGGTGGCCGAGCGGCTCGATGTGGATGGTCACTTCCATGGGGTCGCCGCGCAATTCGCGGATGTCGTCCTCGAGTTCGGTGGCCTTACGGTGGGCGTCGCGCAGGCTGAGTTGCTCGTCGACTTCTAGGTGCAGCTCGACGAAGAGCTTGCCGTCCTGCTGTAGGGCGGTGATGTCATGGATGGCCAGGCCGCGTTTTTGGGACATAGCGCGGATGGCCTCGAAGAGGTGCTCGCCCTGCGGCGCGCGCGGCTCGGCGTGGACCATGACGTCCGCGGGCACGATTTCGCCGATGCGTTTTTCGATGGCGTCGCTGAGGGCGTGGACCTGCTCGAGGCTGGCGGTGCGCGCGACGCTGACCGTGGCGTCGACGAAGTGACGGTTGCCGGCGCGGCGCACGCGTATGCGGTCTACGTCTAGGACGCCGTCCATGCCGGCCACGGCGCGGGCGATGGTCTGCTGCAAGCCCTGCGGGGCGACGTCGAGCAGGGCGTCCAGGGTGCGCTTGCCGAGGCGCGAACCCACCCACAGGATTACGGCCGCGACCATCAGACCAGCGACGGTGTCGGCGTAGATCAGTGCCGGCAGATTCCAGGCTTCGCCGGCCCAGACCAGGCCGATTCCGGCAATAACTACCATGGTGCTCCAGACGTCGGTGGAGAAGTGCAGAGCGTCGGCTTCCAAGGCTTCGCTGGCGTATTTCTTGGCGGTGTGCGAGAGGGCGCGCGAGCGAGTGATGTCGATGGCTAAGGCGACGAACAGGACTAGGATGGCAGTGACGCTCGGTTGAATGTGTACGTGATGGAAGAACAGGCGGTTAAAGGCTTCGTAAATGATATAAAGCGCGGTCATCAGCAGCAGCGCAGTTTCCACGAAGGCGGAAAAATTCTCAAACTTGCCGTGACCGTAGGGATGGCGCTCGTCGGCGGGCTGGTCGGAGACGCGGACAGAGAGAAAGGTGATCAGGGCGGCGAGCAGGTCCAGCGAGGAGTGCAGGGCCTCGGACAAGACGCCCAAGCTGCCGGTGCGCAGAACCAAGAAACTCTTCAGGAAGACCAGCAGGATGGCCGAGCCCACGCTGAGCAGCGCGGCGCGCTTTTTCTCGCGAGCCATTTCGTGGTGTTGAGAGACCAGCATTTGGCCCGCTTAGACTACCTCAACTGCGATGGAATTGCGGCGCGGCAAAGTCCAAAGGCTTCCCTCAGAAGGCGGCCGATACTCGATAGTCACAAGGGGAGGAAGTGTAGGGCGGCGGAGTTCATGCAATAGCGGAGGCCGGTGGGTTTGGGGCCGTCGGCGAAGATGTGGCCCAGGTGCGCGTCGCAGAGGGTGCACTTTACTTCACGCAGGAAGGTTCCGAAGGAGACGGAGTGCTTTTCGTAGACGTTTTCTGGCGCTATGGGGGCCCAGAAGCTGGGCCAGCCAGTTCCGGAGTCGAATTTGGTGTGGGAATCGAAGAGTGCGTTGTCGCAGTCGATGCAGCGGTAGAGGCCGGGGGAGTACTGCTTGTCTAGGGAGCCGGAGAAGGCCCATTCGGTGCCGGCTTGACGGGTCACCTCGAACTGGAGCGGGGTGAGTTGCTTCTTCCAGGCTTCGAGGGGTTTGCGCACTTTGCTTAGGGTGACTATGCCTGTTGGAGCGCCGGTGGGAGCGAATTGAGCAATTCTTACGGGGCCGGCGGGTTCGAGGCTGTCGGAGTCGGCGAAAGAGAGGGAGAGTACGCGCTGGACGCCGAGCAAGAGGCCTGTGGCGGCTACGGTGGCGGCTCCGAAGATAAAGGCGCGTCGGGTCGTGTCGTTCATGGGCTTGTTCGCTTGGATGCGTTCATTAATGGGAGCGATTTTTGGTGGAAAGGTTTCAAGAAAGGGTCCGACTGTGGATATCAACACCCGCTACGCGGAGCACGCGGGAACAGAGTTGCTTCCCAAAGGCGCGGCACTTCAAAAAACGGCGGCAGTAGGAACACTTGTAGGGGCGCCCGGCAAAGCGGGACTGCGCCCCAGCTTGTCCAGGCATGACCTTTCACGCGTCCCCAGGCGCGTTGCTACTTGGCGGCCAATTGGGGGGCGGGGAGTAACGGGAGGCGCTGGGGTTCGCCGCGGGCGCCGCGGACTTCCAGTTCGTCGAAAAGCAACGACGGGGCCACCATGCTGGCGGGGAGCCCGTTTTGCGCTGAGCCAAAGGCGCCGAAGGCTGTGCCTGCGAAGCCGACGACTTGGCTCTGCATGTAATTG
>DATFYV010000166.1:0-2559 GCA_035314845.1 Candidatus Acidiferrum sp. | reverse complement strand
TTTCTTTGTCTCGATGGCGGCGCAGATGTAACCGTCAACCATTATGCAAGATCCAGTCAATAGCCTCGGATTTCAGATGAGCGAAGCGGGAACACGACGTTCGAAGCAGCGAAAGCAGACGCTAAAAGAACTCGCCAAGTTCTTGGAGTTACTTAACAACGCTCCGCAGGAAACGGGCATAGGTATGGGCCCTGAACGAAGCCTCCGAGCCTCGTGCGGCCACCAAGCACACGTGCGGCCCGAGAATTGGATTGCGTCGGACGACGAGTAGGAGCAGCCGAGATGCCCAGAGAGCAGCGTGCGATCGATCCTCTCGAAAACCGGCTGAAGGCTGAACTTAGTCCGGAAGAGTTCGTCACAGCCGTTACGGTGGCCAGGAAAATCGAAATACTGGACCGCGTAACGTCAGGCGCTCTCAATTTGCTCTGGTTCCTGTGCATTGCAACGATGGGACTCTATTACATGGTGGCGATGGGGTACGCGCACCTCCCAGAGCGACTGATGATCGGACTAGAGCGCGCGACGGTAGGACAAGTCATTGCATTACTGACACTTATCGTTCGTGGCGTATTGGCGGGCGGAACCTCCATAGCAAGTAACAAGCGAAAAAAAGGTGGTTCTTGACATATCATGAGCATTATGGGAGCATTTAGTGTTTGTATTTGCATGCATCTTGCATGCATCAAGTGCGCAAACGATGCGTTTCAGGAGGCTTCCAATGTTGCGTTGGAATTTGGAACTAGATGATGCCAAGGCGGCGGAAATTGAAAATCTAATGGAATTGACGGGCATGGCTACCCGCAAAGAGTTCTTCAATAATGCCTTTACGCTCTTGAAGTGGGCGATTGCAGAACGTACGCAGGGCAACGAGATTGCCGCTATCTCCGGCGATCGCAAGGTGTACCGGGAATTGCGTATGCCCGTGCTGGAGAATGCGCTCGAGGCGTCGCGGCAGCCGGCGGCGCGCGCTGCGGTCTAGTCAGCGTTCCGCACCGGCTACGGACGCCGCAGCGGCGATAGTTTGGTTTTGTGCGGCCAACAGCTTCTCCAAGAGATCGAGGTCCGCGCGGAATTCGCGTTCTGAAGTGTGCGGCGCGGTGCCCTTGCTCAACTCCTGGCGCAGCCGGATGACCAGCAAGTCCCGGGCCAGTGCCGGGGAAGCGGTTGACTCCAGGATATTGTTGCGCGTCAGGCCGAGGAGAGTTGGCGGGAGCCCGGAAACATCCGCGGAGCGGCCATCGACAGTGCCTGCAAATTTCCCTGAGGCGATTGCCAGTGCCGGGTGTCCGGCGGCGTCGGTGGCAAAAGAGGCGTTGGCTCGCAGATCGCGCCAGGGCGCCAACTTATTTCTGGCGTTGCTTCCGGAATCGCGTTGCGCGATCACGGCATCAGGCTGGGAGCGCAGCAATTCCTCTAAACCCTTGGCGTAATCTCGGCGCTGCTGCCTCGTCAACGGCTGCTCCAGCGCGCCGTCCGGCGAAAACATCATGGCATTCTGAGCGGGATTAAAGCGCCCGCTGACCACGTAAGCCACCGCGAATCCTCCGCCGACGAAAGGATGGAAGACCAGCAGAGGGATTTCATACTTCTTGGCTTTGAAGACCGAGTCGACCACCCCGTGAATCGGCGTGCTGCGCTTGATGCTGCCGGGAATCTGTGGGATGACAAACGCGGAGAACGGCACCTGCGGATGATGATGCGCGTAGCTCACCACCGACTTGGCAACGTGTTTCGGTGTGGCGACATCCAGGTCCGCAAAAATGCTGCGAGTGGCGGCTTTGGGATAGTAAAAATTCATTGCATCGCGAACGAAGTCTGCGCAATTGCTGGTCACCAATTTGTAGGCCATGCGGTTCGGCCGGGCGTTGTAGGCAGCAATGAAGGCGTCGTCCCGTTCCGCCGTGGTGGCAAACTGAAAACCGAAGAGCGTGCGGTCGAAGGCCGAGCCGACCAGTTCGTACCAGTCGCCGCCGGGCGTTTCGCCTTCCGGGCCGTCGGGCACGAGATCCTGGAGATATTTCCGCCGGTAGGCGTCGCGCATGGCCGCTTCGATTTTCGCGTCGGCAATAAGCGGGATGTCCTCTGGCCGTTCTATCGCATAGAGGTACGGGAGCAGCGGAATGGCCAGCCAATCGTAACCGGCGATGTGGTGGTAGCGGCTGAGCACCACGCCCGTTTCACCTGGTTGGCAGCGCCGTAAGACGGTGGGGGACGAGGCGCAAACGTTGTTCAGGTAGACGGCCGTATGACCCGTGCCGGCCAACTCGCCATCCACGGCGTAGGGTTCCTCCAGCAGAACGGTTATGTCGGCGCGCGCCGGGGCGGGGGAACTCAAGCCGGTAAGAGCGGCGAGAAGCGCAAACCAAAGTCCTTCGCCGAGATAGAGTGAACGCCTCATTGGTGTAATCGATCCGTCCGCTGTTGCGGTGCCCGCCGATAGAGATAAACACAAGCAAGTCTTGCAGTTAAAGCAGATCGCGGTCACCCGCGGCTGGAATAAGGCTTCATTCTACCGTCGCCGACTCGGCCCACGTAGCGTGCATTGGTCGGCGCTTGCCC
>DATFYV010000165.1:0-8830 GCA_035314845.1 Candidatus Acidiferrum sp. | reverse complement strand
TCGCCGCATCCACACCGCCCGCCAACCCAGCTGGCGCCACCGACAACGCCGCCATCCCTCCAATAAACTCCCGCCGCTTAATCCCATCCCCGGTCATGAAATCCTCCAGACTCGGCCAAGCCGCCCGCTGAGAGTAGATGCAGTACATCGCCGAAAAGACTGCCGAGGGGCGCGCGCTCGGCAGCTTCATTCCCGGTGCGCTATAGCAGCTTCAGCTGGCGGCTTTCCAGTGCGAGGAGTTTCGCTTTATTTTCCAGCCCTCCGCCAAAACCCGTGAGCGCTCCATTGCTTCCAATCACTCGGTGGCAGGGCACAATAATCGGAATCGGATTGCTCCCGTTCGCCAGCCCCACGGCCCGCGACGCCTTTTCATTCCCCACGCGCCGAGCCAGCTCGGCATATGAGATCGTCTCCCCATAAGCAATTGCGCGCAATTCACGCCAAACGCGCAACTGAAATTCCGTTCCCTGTGGCGCCAACTCCAAATCGAACTCCCGCAACTCCCCGGCAAAGTAGGCGCGCAGTTGGCGCACCTCCTTCGCAAACCCCACCTCGTCTTTTCGGCAGCCTTCGTGAACCGCCGCCCTCTTGCTGCCCTCGAAGCTAACCGAGCGCAACCCTTCTTCATCCTTCACCAAGAGCAACTGCCCCACGGGACTCTCCATCCTCGCGTAAATCATCGAAGCCTCGCCGTTTGCAGAACCGCACTCAACACATTGGCATTCTAAATTCGTTGGCACAGCCACCCAGACTAGACATCTGCGCACACAACTCTTTGTTTTGTTGTTTTGAGGGCCGTACGACCGATCGTGTTGTGGGTCGGAGCTTTGGCTGCGACGGTAACCGCCTAGCAAGCAACGGCCTTCAGCGGCCGACGGAACCCGCCCGTCAGCTGGGATACTTTGCCGAAATATAATTATGCAGCTGCTCGATGGTCTCTTCCTGCTCGGACACCAGCCACTTCACCAAATCTCCGATGGACACCACGCCCCTTACTCGCTCTCCGTCCATCACCGGCAGATGCCGGATGCGGTTCTTGGTCATCACGCTCATGCATTCATCCACCGATGCGTCCGCGCTCACCGAAATCACCGGACTGGCCATGATCTCCTGGACCACCGTGCTCTTCGAGGCCCGCCCCTTCAAGACCACCTTGCGCGCATAATCCCGCTCCGAAATAATTCCCACCAGCTTTCCCGCGGACATCACCAGCAGTGCGCCCACTCCCTTGTCCGCCATCTTCTCAATCGCCCCGTACACCGTGTCTTCCGGCGTCACCGACCACACTTCGCCGCTCTTGCTCTTCAATACCATACCCACTGTGCCGCTTATTTTGGTCATCATAGGAACTCACTCCGGGAAGGGGCTTGGGGCCGGAGAAATGCAACGCGCCGAGCATAGTCCCGCGCGCAATAAAAAGTCAATTACGGGTCCGTCCGAGAGTCTCGCACCCTCACAATCCCTTAGACTCCCGAAACGCGCGCACCACGGCCACCACGTCTCGCTGATCCGCATCCACAGCCGCATTCATCTTGCGCATCTCCTCCTCGGAGATCTTCCCCGCCAAATCCGCCAGGGCCCCGCGCAACGCGGGAAATTTCTCCAGCGCCGCATCGCGCACAATCGGCACTGCGTCGTATGGCGGAAAATAATGCCGGTCGTCCGTCAGTGCCACCAGATGCAGCGCTTCAATCAAGCCATCCGTCGAATTCCCAGCCACGATGTCCACTTTCTGGTCCACCAGCGCGCGGTAAATCAATCCCAGATCCATAACGCTGGGCGCCGCCGCAAACCGCAATCCATACCGCTGCGCCCAGCCCGCATATCCGTCCGGGCGCTCCAGAAACTCGTACCCAAATCCGGCGCGCCACTGCGGCGCAATCCCGGCAATGTCTGAAATCTTCTGCAGGTGATAGCGCTGCGCATCGGCTCCCCGCACCACCATGGCAAAGGAATTTGCAAATCCCAGTGGCTCCGTCACCGTCAAATGAAATCGCTCCGCATACCCGCGCTTCACGCGTTCATAAATCCTGGCGGAATCGTCGTCGCCTTTGAAAGATGGATCGGGCGCTTCACCGAGCACGCCGGTCAGCGCCGTCCCGGTGTATTCCACATACAAATCCAATTCGCCGGCGAGCAGCGCCTTCTGGCACAGCAGCGTCCCGCCTAAATTGCTCTTTCTTTTCACATGGATTCCGGTGCGCGCCTCGATGTACTGCGCCAGCAATTCGCCGAGTACCACCTGCTCGGTAAAAAACTTGGATCCCACGGTGATGGACGGCGCGCCCGAGCCTTGGCAGGAAGTGAAGGAAAGCGTAAGCACAGTCAACAAAAGAAGGGAAAGAAAGCGGACCCCGAGATGATGCCCGCGCTTCATGAAACGCGGAGCCGCCGTTCCAGCATTGCGAGCAGTCCATCCGCGATCAGCGCCAGTAGCGCCGCGGGGATGGCCCCCGCCAGAATCACCCCATCGCTCACCATAGCCACCCCGCGAAAAATAAACGTCCCCAAGCCCCCGGCGCCGATGGCCGCCGCAATCGTGGCAACTCCTATGGTGATGACGGTAGCGGTGCGAATCCCCGCCAGGATCACCGAGAGCGCCAGCGGCAGCCGCACCCGCCACATCACCTGCCACGGGGTCATGCCCATCGCCGTCGCCGCTTCCAGCACCGCCGGATCAATCCCCGTCAATCCGACGTACGTATTCCGCAAAATCGGCAGCAGCGCATACAACACCAGCGCCACCACCGCGGTGCGTTTCCCAATCCCGCCAATAAACGGGATGGGAATCAGGAAACCGAAGAGCGCCAGGCTGGGAATGGTCTGGAACACGCTGGCAATTCCCAGGGCAACGGTTCGCAACGCCGGGTGCTGCACGATAAAAATTCCTAACGGAATCGCTATGGCCACCGCAATCGCCATGGCGGTCAGAACCAGCTCGAGATGTTCCAGCGTGGTGGAAAATATCTCCGCGCCGTGGGTGGTAAAAAATGTGTAAGCGTTCACGCGCTCTTCGCACCTCCGGCGCCGCGCGGGAACTCTTCTCTCGCGGAGGTTTCCCAGGCGGCGGTTTCTGTAGCGTCATCTTCCGTGTCCAGGCACGACGCGAAGGCGCGCACTTCGGGGTGCGCGTGCTGCAAGAAGGCCTCCGGCGTCTCCTGCGCCACGATCTTCCCGTGCTCCAGCAGCACGATGCGCGTGGCCAGCAGTAGCGCCTCGCGCAAATCGTGGGTCACGAAAACGATGGTCTTGCCCAGCCGCTTTGCCAGGGCCCCGAATTCGCGCTGCAACTCCGCGCGGGTCACCGGGTCCAGCGCCCCGAACGGCTCATCCATCAAGAGAATCTGCGGGTCCGCCGCCAGCGCGCGCGCCACCCCCACGCGCTGCCGCTGCCCCCCGGAGAGTTGTCGCGGGTAGCGCGCGGCAAAATCCTGGCCGCCCAGTCCCACAAGTTGCAGCAATTCCTGAATCCGCGCAGCAATGCGCGCCGCGTTCCACTTCTCCAGCGTGGGCACCAGCGCGATATTTTCCGCCACCGTAAAATGGGGAAAAAGTCCCGCCTCTTGAATCACGTAACCTATTCCGCGCCGCAATTTGAAGGCGTCCCACTCGGTGGTGGCCCGCCCCTCGACCAGCACCTTTCCCGCCGTCGGTTCCAGCATGCGATTGATCAGCCGCAGCAAGGTAGTCTTGCCGCTGCCGCTGCGGCCCAGCAATACCACCGTTTCGCCGCACAGAATCTCCAGCGAGACGTCCGCGATCAGCACCCTGGCGCCACCGGCTGCGTTCCGTGCCTCGGGTACCCCGCCGGAATGGGTCAAATGTTCAGGTATACGGGAGCCGTTTTCCGGTGTACTCTCCCTTTGTCTTACCGGATCCTCCGCGCGGGAGGTGGTACCATTTACACCGTATGTCACACCGCGAAACTCAATGCTAATCTTCGTGGGCGCAAATGTTGGCGAAGGCATGATGTTTTTCCGTCCGCAGATGCGGTAGCTGCATCCCGGCGCGGCCGACGTTGTTCCTTTCAGTGCGCGCTACCATCATAGCGAAGTGTGCGGGACCGTGCGCCAGGAACTCGCTGCAGCGCGTGATGCTGGGCACCGTGAGGCCGTGTTTGCGGGCACGGTGGCAGAAAGCTTTTGGATGCATCCTTGGGAAGGCCTGGGCATCCAAGCGTAGGGAGTCAGCTCATGGAATCACTGGCCACTTCTCTTCGCACCACCCAGCAGCATCTGGCTTTCCGCATCGCCCAGGCTCGCCAACAAACCGACGATCTTTTTCATGTCGTGCGCGAAGAGGCCATGTATGACCGTCCCATCGCCGAGCGCCACCGAATTGTTTTTTACCTCGGGCACGTAGAAGCCTTCGATTGGAACCTGCTGGGCGAACGGGCGTTTGGCCTGGCTCCCTTTAATAAGTCGTTTGACCGCCTGTTCGCCTTCGGGATCGATCCCGTCGATGGCGGCCTGCCTTCCGATCAGCCCGGCGATTGGCCGGCTCGCGGCGAAGTGAATAAATACAACGCGCGGCTGCGCGCGGAGCTGGATGCCGCGATTCACGATACCCTGTTGCGTCCCAGTGAGGGCCACCCCGAACTCCTGGCCATGCTGGAAACCGCCATCGAGCATCGCCTGATGCACGCTGAAACTCTCGCCTACATGCTCCATAGGCTACCCGGCGACCGCAAGATTGCCGCGCCCCCGTCCTTCGACTGGAAGGCCGGCCGCACAAAGTCACGTTTGGTGGACATTCCCGAGGGGCGCGCCACGCTGGGCTTGCAGCGCGTGCATGGCGATGAATTTGGCTGGGACAATGAATTCGAGTCGCAAGTTCGCATGGTTCCGGAATTTGCCATTGATGCGCACGACGTCACCAATCGCAGTTTTCTGCGCTTCATGCAGGCCGGCGGTTATAGCGACGCTTCACTTTGGACTCCCGAAGGTTGGGCCTGGAAGGAAAAAAATCACATTACGCAGCCCTCCTTCTGGCTCCGCGAAGGCAACCTCTGGGCCTATCGGACCATGTTCGGCGAGATTCCTCTGCCCATGGAATGGCCGGTGTACGTTAGCCACGCGGAGGCCGCGGCGTACGCCAAATGGCTGGGCCGGCGTTTGCCCAGCGAAGAACAGTTTCACCGGGCCGCCTACGGCGCTCCCAAGGGAGCCAAGGAACGCCGCTATCCCTGGGGCGACGCTTCGCCCACCGAATCGCATGGCAATTTTGATTTTCGCCATTGGGATCCCGCTCCTGTCGGCGCACATCCCGGCGGCGCCAGCGCTTTCGGCGTGCACGACCTGGTCGGCAACGGGTGGGAATGGACGCGCACCGTCTTTGCGCCCTTTGAGGGTTTCCAGCCCCGCTCTTTTTACCCTGGCTATTCCGCCAATTTTTTTGACGGCAAGCATTTTGTAATGAAGGGCGGCTCACCCCGGACAGCCGCCTGCATGCTGCGGCGCTCGTTTCGTAATTGGTTCCAGCCGCATTATCCAAACGTCTACGCAACTTTCCGCTGCGTGGAAGACTGAAAAAAACCAAAGCCCTAGGGAGCTTTATGTCTACACAAACGGTTCGGGCGAAAGAGTCTGTTGCGGGGAACTATCGGCGCGAAGCACTGCAGACTGCGCGGCACATCGCGGAGTTTGCCAGCGACGTACGCGCCAGCCTGACAAAACCGGGCCAGCGCGAGCTGCCCTCCAAATACTTGTACGATGAACTAGGCTCGGCGTTGTTTGAAGCCATTTGCGTGCTGCCCGAATATGGCTTAACGCGCGCGGATGCGCGTTTGCTCGAAGAACACGCGACGGAAATTGTGCGGCGCCTTCCCTCTCCCGTGCAGGTCGCCGAACTCGGCAGCGGTAGCGGCAAAAAGACGCGCTGGATTCTGGAAGCGCTGGCGCGCCGGCAGCGCACCTACTACTACCCCATCGAAATTTCTCCTTCCGCGTTGGCCGCCTGCGAAAAAGAGATGAATCAGATCGACCTGGTCAGCGTGGTGGGCTACGAGAAAAACTATCTCGACGGCTTGCGCGCGGTGGCTTCGCGGCGCGAGGAGGGCGATCACCTGCTGGTTTTGTTCCTGGGCAGCAGCATCGGAAATTTCGACCGCGACGCCGGCGACAGTTTTCTGCGCGAAGTGCGCAAGACTCTGCGGCCCGGCGATGCCCTGCTGCTGGGCACCGACCTGGTCAAAGATGTGCCCACGCAAATCCTGGCCTACGACGATCCCGCGGGCGTCACCGCGGCCTTCAACCTGAATCTTCTGGCGCGCATCAACCGCGAACTGGGTGGCGATTTTAATTTGCAGCAGTTCCGCCACGAAGCGCGCTGGAACGCCGCGGAGCGCCGCATCGAAATGCATCTGCGCTCTACGTGCCGGCAAGTGGCGCACATTCGCGAAGCTAACTTGCACATCGTGCTGGAAGCCGGCGAAAGCATCTGGACGGAAAGCTCCCACAAATACGAAGCGCACGAAATCCCCGAGATGGCGCGGCGCACGGGCTTCCGCTGCGCAGAACAATGGGCCGACCAAGCCTGGCCCTTCGTGCAAAACCTCCTCTTCGCCCAATCAGGCCAATAAGGCTCCCGCTTTTGTCGCATGCAGGCGGGGCACGCCGTTTGGAACTTTCAAATCCGTGGTTATAGTGTGCAGACACCCATGTCTACAGAGATGCGCATACGACTCGCCACGGAAAATGATGTTGCAGTGCTGCGCGCGTTGATCGATGCGTCGGTGCGCGGCTTGCAGGCCGAGGATTATTCTCCGTCGCAAATCGATAACGCGCTGAAGACCGTGTTCGGCGTGGATAGCCAGCTGATTACCGATGGCACTTACTTTGTGGTGGAAGCGCGCGCCGACGATGCTGCCGACTACGTGATTGCGGGGTGCGGAGGTTGGAGCCGGCGCAAGAAGCTTTATGGCGGGGATGAATGGACGGAGCAGCGAATTGAGTTTTTGGATCCGGGGCGCGAGGCAGCTAAGATTCGGGCGTTTTTTATTGCGCCGGAGTTTGCGCGGCGGGGAGTTGGAACGCTCATTTTGGATGCCTGTGAAAAAGCTGCGATGGCGGAGGGATTTCGGCGACTTGAGATGGGGGCTACGTTGACGGGGGTGAAATTGTTTGGGGCCCGCGGATATGTGGAGGTGGAGCAGATTAGTTTGGATATTGGCGGGGGGGAGCGATTGCCGGTGGTGCGGATGGAGAAGCGGGTTTAGTTCAGGACGGTTGTCGACCGCGTGTGGTTGTGTTGACGCCGTCCGCGGCTAAAGCCGGCACCTACCACGGCGAGTTTAGAGATGCTCTAGGCGCCAGGTCAGGCGGGTGGTCCAGGATTTGGCTGTGGAGAGGCTTGCTATGCGCCAGATTGGGAGGATTTGGGAACCTTGGTAGACGCGTTCAAAACCTTCTTCAGATTCGGAAACGGTTTCGATGGGGGCGATCCAGAAAGTATGCGCGTTGGGTGCGGTTAGAGTGATGCGGACTTTTTGCCAGCCGTCTTGGAGGCGCAGGATGGGAGCGGGGAGTTCGCCACTGAAACGCAGGTATTCTTTGCGGGATTGCGGTTCCGCTGGATTTGCTCCGTGAGCTGGCGATTTGTGAGCCGGGACTTCGAAAAAACGATCGTCTGCGTTTGGCGCTAGGAAATTGATTACGGATTCGATGCCGATAGCGATGGATTGGCCTTCCAGAATTGTCTCTGGATGGGAAGAAAGCGGCCCTTCGCGCAAAGCGCTCTGGGTAAACGCGTCCGAGGGCGCGGCGATGGGAGTTACGAGTTTAAGAGTTACCTCGCAGGAGAGCTCGCAGCCGTGGGGCGCGGGGCCGAAAGAAAAGCGCTTGGTGAGGAGGAAATTTGGAGACGTGGCACCGTCTTTGGTTAGCAAGGAGATTGGCGACTCGCGGAACAGTTCGGTGTCGTGCGGCGAGGAGGATTTTACGGTGAAATCGCCTGCGGCAAATCCCGCGTCTTCGTTTAATTCCAGCGCTTCGTAATTCGCGTGAGATTTTGCGGGATCGAAAAGCAGGACGCGGAAGGAATGGCGGGGCCAGCGGTCGTAGCGGAGGAATTTCTCGAGGCCGGATTCCTTGACGCGGGTTTGGTCGTGGATGCTGGCGACGTGACCGGCGGGTTGATTGGCGGCTTGGCGGACGCGCGCGTGGTAGGCCTCGTGGCGGCGGGTCATGGAATTGATGAGCGTTGTGGCGGCGGGACGGAAATCGAAGAATGCGACCGTGGCGCCGTTGGAAGGCTTGAGCAAAGTTTGCGATTCCGGCGACGTGAACAAAAGTTCGGGGGCGCCGTCGGCGTCATAATCGAGAGTTTCGACACGGGCCATGGAGGCGCCGGGGGTGTGGCGATCGACGATGGCTTCGGCGCGGATTAAATTTCGCCAGAGTTCGGTGCGCAGATGCGGGGCGTAGAGGCCGCCAAAAACGCCGTGCCAGTAAGCGTCGTTGCACTGCGCGCGGAGCAGATGGTCGCGGGCCTCGAGAAGTTCGTGGGCAGCGGCAGAGTGGGCGCGGCGGTGCGGAGCGGCGGCGAGGCGTGAAGAAACGCGCAGCATTTTTTTGTTGAGCAAATTGGATTCGGAGTACTTGCGAAAGAAGGCGCGCCACGGGCCGCCGTGCAGAAAAGTAATGAGGTCGGGACGCGCCGAGAATTCTTTCAGCAAGCCCTGGTAGCGCATGCGCACATCGGTGGGCAAAACCCATTCCATCATTTCAGTGTAGGAGGCGGTGGGCAGGTCGGCGCGGCCGTGCGGGTGATGGTGCGCCAAATATTCGCTGGGTGTGGAAACCTGCAGCCAATCGGAGTTTTTCTCGATGGC
>DATFYV010000164.1:0-4034 GCA_035314845.1 Candidatus Acidiferrum sp. | reverse complement strand
CTACGCCGTGGGCGTCGTCCCTGAGCATCGCGAATATCCCCGCGCCACCCTGAAGCTCCCGCTGCGCTTGCGCGCTGTGGATGGCTTGGCTGAAGAGTTTCCCATCACCTTGGTTACCCGGGACATCAGCTCCACCGGCGTATTCTTCTTGGCCCCCAAGCACCTTTCGATGGGCTCTTCGATCGAAATCGAAATTGTCTTGGTCAGCCGCCCCATGGGCTGCGGCAATGTGGTCATCGCCACCAAGGCCACCGTCCGCCGCACCGAGCCCGCCGCCATGCCCCGGTGGTTCGGCATCGCCGCCTCCTTTGACGACCTGCAATTCGGCCGCGACGACGGTCTGCCCGGGCGCTTCGACCTTCTCTAGCCCGCCTCAAATCATCATGGCGAATTGCATAAGATACTGAGCGCAAAGATAATTAAAGTTCCTTATTTTCAGTATCTTATGTAACTGTTGATTCTAAACGGCTTACGGTGGGATTTTAGTAACTCGATAGTTAACCCGGAGTGTTGCCATGCCTAACGCGCATGGGAAACGGGCGAGCCTCTGCTAGTCTCTAGTTCCATGCGCAAAACTGGCAAGCGCAAGATTCGCGCCGTCCTGTTCGATTGGGACGGGACGCTGCTCAATTCCTATGAAGCGGACGCCGGTGCGTATCAGGCCATGTTCGCGGAGATGGGCATCCCGTGGACCGTCGAGGACTTGGCCAAGCACTACTCGCCGAACTGGTATGAGGTTTACCGCGCTGCCGGGCTACCTGAGAGCCGCTGGGCTGACGCCGATCTTTCGTGGCGCACACACTACGCCAAGCACAAGCCCAGCATGATTACCGGGGCACACGCGCTGCTGGCGACATTGTGCAAAAAATATGAGCTGGGACTGGTCACCAGCGGAGACCGCGAACGCGTCACCGGGCAGCTTCGTGAATTCCGCCTGCTGCGCACTTTCTCTGCAAAAGTCTGCGGAGGAGACACGGAGAACAAGAAACCGCATCCGGAACCGTTGTTAATGGCCATGCAGGCAATGCAAGTAGCCGCGCAAGACTGCGTGTATGTGGGTGACACACGCGAAGACGTGCTCATGGCGCGCGGCGCGGGCGTGTGGACCATCGGCATCACCGGTCCTTTCCCTACGGCGGAGCGTCTCAAGGAATCACGGCCTGATGTCTTGCTCTCGGCTCTGCGGGAGATCCCCACAGCTCTACGCAAGCTGACGGGCTGAAGCGGCGGCTGAAACAACGGCACTGGGCACTTTTGGGATTTGCGCTTGTGGCTCACTGAGGCCGAGCTAAAGCTCGGCGCCTACAGAGGCGCTTGCGGCTAGCGCGGAGGAATGGGGGGAGGGTTCGCTGGCCCGCTGGCCTGCGGAGCAGAAGTCGGCGGTGCGGGTGGGGTAGACGCGGGAGGCCGAACAGATGGCGACAGCGGTTTAAAATCGCTCCACTTGATTACCATTTTCACGGGAACGTCCTCACCCTTCAAATGCAGGGTCTCGTCGGAGCGGGCGTACGTGGGAAACCAATATTTTCCGTCGATAAATTCTCTGTAGGTCTCGAACATGGTGAACGGCAACTGCTGCGACGATTTTAGGTCTCCCAGATCGTTTACCCAGCTGCCGTAGGTCTTCACCACTTCCAGATATTTGTCGTCGATGTACGCGATGCCCTTAAAATAGGCATTCTTGCGCTCCGCCACTTTCGGCGTGAGCTCAAAAATGTAACAGCTGATCTCGTCCAGCTGATCTTTTCCCAGATATTTTAAGTTGTATTTGGAAAGCTGGCTGGTGGTCAGGGGAAACGCCGGCATGCGGTTGAGCACGTCAAAATCCTCGGACTCCAGCTGCATGTGCTGCAGGGTGGATTTCGGATGCTCCACGATTTTGTCGTACGGTACTCCGTCCTCATCGCGCCCCGGCTGCGTCACCATCACATATTCCCCGGTGGGCTTGCCGTCTGGACCCAGTTCTTGAATGCGAATGGTTTTGCGGTAGGTGTAGTGGGTGCGCGCGACAAAGTAAGTATCCTCCTGGCTGGACAAGCGGCGGATGACTTCGTCGACCGGAATCGTCGGCGGCGCGCCGGGATCCGAAGTGTTGCCGATGCGTGCCACGCGGTGCTCCGGCGGCGGATCCATGGGTCCTTCCGGAGGCTGCTGCGCCCGCAAGGGCAAACTCGCAACCAGCAGAAAAGTGAGTCGCAGTGCCAGGCCAATAGCACTGCGCGCGACGCGCGACATCCCAGGAATGGAAATCGAATTCATATTTCTTGGATGCGCGAAAACAGCCGGAACGTCTCCCGCAAGACTTCGAGTGTAGCTCACACCATCGGTTTGGTTCTAGCGCTCGCGTCCAATCGCTCGCGAAAACTTTTCGCCGCCTCTGTTACAATTTTACATTCCGTGAGCCAGGCGCAACAAACCAAGCGGTACCTCGTCTCCGGCGCTGTCCAGGGTGTGGGGTTTCGCTATTTCACACAGCATGCCGCGGCAAAATTGCATCTGAGCGGCTATGTGCGCAATCTGCACGATGGCCGAGTGGAAGTATTTGCCAGCGGCACGCCCGAGCAGTTGGAGCATCTGCGCGCACAGCTGGAGCGCGGTCCGCGCTTCGCCAACGTCCATGAAGTGCGCGAAGAGGATGCCGCGCCGGACGGACGTTTCAGCAGTGAGTTTGTAATCACGCACGACGATTGATGCACGGCAATAACTTTGATCAGTGAAGGGCAGGGCACGGCACGCCGTGCCTTTCTTTATGTGTTTTGAACCATGCTAAGCACGAAAAACGAGGAGCATTGATGGACGATTTAAAGAAGCTCATCCGCGAAGTGCCGGACTATCCAAAGCCGGGGATTTTGTTCTACGACCTGACCACGCTGCTGAAAGACAAGAGCGGATTTCACAAAATGATTGACCGCCTCTGCGACCATTATGCCGGCCACACCATCGACATCGTCGCGGGCATCGAAGCGCGCGGCTTCATCTTTGCGCCCGCGCTGGCTTATCGGCTCGGAGCGGGATTTGTGCCGGTGCGCAAACCGAAAAAATTGCCTGCCAAGACCGCCAGCATCACCTATGCGCTGGAATACGGTACGGACACGCTGGAGCTTCACGAAGACGCCATAAAGCCCGGGCAGCGCGTGATCATCTGCGACGATTTGCTGGCGACCGGGGGCACGGCTGCGGCAACCGCAAAACTGATCGGGCAACTGGGCGGCACTGTGGAAGGCGCGGCCTTTGCCGTGGAACTGACGTTCCTCCAAGGGCGTTCCAAGCTACAGGGACTGGATATTTTTTCGCTGATTCAATACGACAAGTAGCCGCGCTCGATCGCCACCTTTCGTAGCGCCCGCTTCAGAAAGAGGGTGCTACGGTTTCGCGCTGCGCTGGCGTCGCGCTTCAAACAGCACTACGCCGGCAGCTACCGAAACGTTCAGGGATTTCACCGGGCCGACCGTCGGTAGCGAAACTATAAAATCGCAGCGCTTGCGCGTGAGCTCGTGCAAACCCTGCCCTTCGCCGCCTAGCACGATTCCCACCGGCGAGGTGTAGTCCGCCTGCGTGTAGCTTTGCTCTGCTTTTTCGTCCAGGCCAATCAGCCAGTAGCCGGCCTCTTTCAGCTCTTCCATGCTGCGGGCCAGATTCGTGACTTTGGCCACAGGTAAATGCGCCAGGGCGCCCGCCGAGGCGCGCGATACCGTGTCGGTCAGACCTGCCGCGCGGCGCTCTGGAATCACCACGCCGTGGGCGCCCGCCGCCAGCGAGGTGCGGATAATGGCGCCGAGATTGTGCGGGTCTTCCACGCCATCGAGAAGAACGATCAGCCCTTTTTGTGCGTCGGCGGCCTTAGCACTCTCGATGATTTCGTCCAGTGTGGACGCAGGACGTGCTGCGGCCATCGCCACTACGCCCTGATGATCTTTGGAACTGACAAGGCGATCCAGCTGCGAGCGATCTTCAAAGCGTAGCGGCACGCCTTGTTTGCGGGCCAACTGCACGATTTCTTCGGTGCGGGTGTCCTGGCGGCCTTTGGCGATGAC
>DATFYV010000163.1:0-7070 GCA_035314845.1 Candidatus Acidiferrum sp. | reverse complement strand
TTCTCCGGATAGGATCACATCCAAATCCACCGTATCCGTCGTGTGCATCCCAGGGTGCCCCGGCTCCATGAACTCCGCCACCCCCGGCAGCTTCTCCTCCATCTCCCGATACGCCGCCGCCTGATCCTCCAGCGTCGGCAGCTTGTCGCTATGCGCTGGCAGTGTGAAGTACCAAAACCGGAAGCCGCCCGCAGGAGGGAAGTAGCGGCGGTAGGGCGGCGGAGTCCCGTCGCTGGGCAGCGCCGGAATGCCATCCGCTCCCCAAACTCGGTGAAACGCGAAGCCCGGCAACATGCCCACCGTGATCGGTTCTCTGGCGGAGTCCTCGGCAACAATCGACTTCCCGGACGCGTCCCGTCCAGTCACTACACAGCGTATTTTCATATGGGAACCTCAAGTTGGAGTCGAGATCGCGAGACTCTATATCTATATCAGGTTAGGTTGCGAGTCATTTTCCGTTAAGCGGATTAATCCGGAGTTGGCCATCGGATGAGATAGAATTGCCCCGCTTAGACCCATACGTGTGTGAAAGCAAATGACCGTAGTAACGCCTACTTGGAACCTCGGCCGTCATGTGTTTGGAGTCGCGGCTTTGAGTTTTGGCGTCGTCACGCTGGCCTGGCACGACTACAACGATTCGCATCAACTGACTTACATTGTCTACGCCACAGCCGCTGCCCTGATTTTCGGCGGCGCCGCGATTCAGTTCCGTTGGACCGCAAAAACAGGCGCAGCCGTCCTTGTTGCGGCGTATCTTGTCTTTGCCTCACAGTGCGTACCAGGAATTGTCGCTGCACCCCGGATCTACAATAGCTGGGGCAACTTCTTCGAGCAGTTCTCTCTCCTGACTGGCGCTGCGATCGTTTATGCGCGCTTGTCATCCCCATGGCCACGGGCATGGTCACCGGAAACGCTAAATCGCATCGGGCGCATTCTGTTGGGCGTCTGCGCCGGTTCCTTTGCGCTCGAACAGGCGTTTTATCTTGGCGCCACCGCGAGTCTGGTCCCCAAGTGGGTTCCGCCGAGTCAGATGTTTTGGGCGGCAACGACGACTGTTTTGTTCGCCCTCGCTGCTGTGGCTCTTCTTGCGAATCGACTGGCACTTCTCGCGACTCGCCTGTTGACAATAATGCTCGTGAGCTTTGGACTACTCGTCTGGGTGCCGTTGGTTCTTTCGGATCCTCGCAATCATACAAACTGGAGCGAGAACGCCGAGACCTTCGCGATTGCCGGAGCCGCATGGATACTTGCTGATCTCCTCGGCGAGTATCGGTTGAATGACCATCGTCCGCCCAATTCCACGGTGACGTGAGGTGTGCCGGTCGGCTCACGAGTAATTCACCGGCAGTCTAGCGGGAAGTGGTTCTAATATCGGAAGCGCTGGTTATCAAATCGCTTCACCGTGTCACGAACGGGCGGGATGGGTATAAACTGGTGTCGTTTTCGAAGTCAAAGGGAAATTCCGGATGAAACGAATTGCGGTCTTGACACTGCTGGTGGCGTTGACCGCTGGATGGTCGAAGCCAATCGAAGCTCAAGACCCGGCCGTCTCAAAAAGCGATCGTCAGGCTGATAAATCAGCCCAGAAGCAGCAGAAAGCGCTCTACCAGTACCAGAAAAAACAAGAGAAGGCCCAAGAAAAGGCCCAACGAAAAGCGGACAAGCAGCAGCAAAAAGCGGCGAAGAAATACGAAAAGGAGCAACGTAAGCTGCTCAAAAACGCGAATCTTCCCGTCAAGCACACGTCGTAGGTCCGGTCAGCAATAATTCCGCACCACAAGTTGGTATTTGTTTGCGCCCGCGGCGCTTATCGCAAACTGACCAGCTGCCAGCGCGAATCAACAACAAACCAAATGATTTACAAGCCATGTGAAATCATGGTGTTGCAGCGACATCAGCCACTTTTCCACCACCTTGCATATTCCACGGTGATACCGGTGATACAACTGTCGTGGCCAACTGGGGTTAACAGTACATGCGGCGACGCAAACAATTTTCATCCGCCGCAACAAACGGTTCGCGAGAGACATCGAATTAGCAGTGCTCGCCCGTTCTGCCTCAAAGGAGGCATCTTAGTCATGCGTAACCTTTTAACCAGGGCGCTGCTCTGTTCCCTGGCGCTCACCCCGTTACTCGTCGGCGCGGGGGCGCCAATGGTCTCTGCTCAGCAGCCCGATGATTCTCAAAACGCTCCACAATACCCGTCACAGGACAACTCCCAGGGTAATCCTCCCCAACAGGATTATTCCCAGGCCCCCAACAACGCTGGCTATCAAAACTTCACGGTCGAGCAGCTCGATAACCTCATTTCCCCTATCGCTCTGTATCCAGATCCGTTGCTGGCGCAGGTGTTTGTGGCCTCCACGTTTCCCGATCAGGTTGAAGAAGCCGCCCGCTACGTTCGCGGAAACGGCACAAATGGCGTTGACGAGCAGAATTGGGACGTAAGTGTACGCGCCGTGGCGCACTATCCTACAGTCATCGAGATGATGGCGGACAAGATCGATTGGACCACTTCGCTGGGCCAGGCCTATGTCAATCAATCCACCGACGTTTCCGCCGCCGTACAGCGCCTCCGTCATGAAGCGCGCCGTGTGGGCAACCTGGACTCCAACCAGCAGCAGGAAGTGATTGAGCACGACGATTACATCGCCATCAATCCCTATCAGCCGCAGTATCTGTATGTTCCGGTCTATGACCCGGCCATCATCTACTTCCGCCGTCCGTATTGGGGACCGGCCATTACCTTTGGCTATGGTTATCCCATCGGCGGCTGGCTCAACCTCGGCTTTCACTGGGGCTGGGGCGGAGGCTATGGCGGGGTGTTCTATACGGGATGGCGCTCAGAAGGCTGGGGCCCGGGCTGCTGGAACTGCGGATGGATCGGCCGCAGCCGTGGCTACGTGAACTACCACAACAACGTGTACATCAACAATCGCTACAACAACATCAACATCAACCGCACGGTGATCAACCGCACCGTGAACGTGAACAACATCAACCGCTACAACTACGTGCACAAAAACGTGAACTACAACAACGTGCAGGCCAACAACGCCCGCATTAGCGGCAACGGCGGTCGCGGCTTCAACGGCGCCAATAACGCCAACAACGGCGGTCGCGCCTTCAACGGCGCTAACAACGCCAGCAATGGCAACAACGCCGGTCGCGGCGTCCAGAACAACAATGGCGCGCGCGGTTCTGCGGGCAACAACAACCGTCCGCCGGCCAACGCCAACCTGGACCGCAACATCAGCAACAACTCACGCGCCAATGAATTCCGCGGCCGCGATAACACTGCCAACAACAACCGCCCCGGAAACGTGCAACAAGCGCGGCCGGTACAGGAAAATCGCCCCCAACAGCAGGTTAACCGTCCGCAGCAGGACAATCGACCGCAGCAATCGAACCGCCCACAACAGCAACAAGCTCGGCCGGTCCAGCAGCAGGCGCGGCCGACCCAGCAATACACCGCCCCGCACGCCTTCGGGCACTCGGAAGGCAATTTTAACGCCGGTCAGTCAAGTCAGCGCGGGCAGGCTAGCCGCCAGCAGGCACAACGGCCCGTGCAGCAACCGCGTCCCCAGGTGCGGCAAGCGGCAGCCCCACGGCAAGCCGCCCCGCAGCAAGCCGCCCCGCAGCGGCAGGCTCCTCCGGCGCAACATTCCGCTCCAAATGGCGGCGGTGATGGGAGGCATAGATGAGTTCGCGAAGATTCAAAGTTGCACTTATGGTGGCGCTGCTTGGCGGGGGAAGCTTTTATGCTTCCGCCGCCTTGGCGCAGACGGCGGGCCAGGCGACGTTTAACACCCCGGAAGAAGCGGTCAAGGCTTTAGTTGCGGCGACAAAAGATGCGGATCAGGGGCAGCTGGAAAAAATCTACGGCGCGGGGTACGACAAGCTTCTCTCCGGAGATCCGGTAGAAGATAAAAAAGATCTGGACGATTTTGCCGCAGCGTTGCAGGAGAATGCCCAATTGCTGCAAGTGGACGGGAGCAAGTACATCGTGACGGCGGGAAAAGACCAGTGGCCGGCGCCCATTCCAGTAGTCCAGAAGGATGGCAAATGGTTCTTTGATACCAAGGCTGGCCTGGAGGAGGTCCTCGACCGGCGCATCGGCGAGAACGAGCTTTCCGCCATCGAGACCTGCCGCGCCTACGCCGTGGCGCAATGGGAATACTACACACAGGGTGACTGGGACCATGACGGCGTCGCGGAATACGCGCAGCGCCTGACCAGCACGCCCGGCAAACACAATGGCCTGTACTGGGAAACCGCCGAAGGCGAAACGCAGAGCCCGCTGGGTGCGCTGATAGCCGCCGCGCAAGCCGAAGGCTACGGCCCCAAGCCAGCCACCCCTGGCGTAGCAGGCAAAGGAGGCGCGGATTCTGAGCCGTTCGATCTGCCGCGCGCCCCCTATCACGGCTACTACTTAAAAATCCTGAAAGCACAGGGCCCGCACGCCCCCGGCGGCAAATTCAGCTACGTCATTAATGGCAACATGATCGCCGGCTACGCGCTGGTCGCTTACCCCGACAAATGGTCCAACTCCGGCGTAATGACCTTCATCATCAACCAGCAAGGCCGCGTCTACGAAAAGAACCTGGGCCCCAGCACCGCAAAGTTAGCCGCCGCCATGACCACCTACGATCCCGACGCCACGTGGCATCTGGTGCCCGACCAACCCTAGCGCCATAAAAAGGACAGCGCGAGTCTAGTCGGGCCGCTGAACGTACACCACAAACTAACCTGGAGCGT
Organism: Candidatus Acidiferrum sp.; assembly: GCA_035314845.1. Classification (GTDB taxonomy): domain Bacteria; phylum Acidobacteriota; class Terriglobia; order Acidiferrales; family UBA7541; genus Acidiferrum. The sequence goes on along the minus strand of DATFYV010000163.1, from coordinate 2,312 downwards.
GGAGAGAATCCGCAGCCAGGGGAAGATCTACGACAGAAGCCTTTGCATCGCCGCATGCGAGGATGGTGCCAATCGCACCAGCTTGCTTGCGGACGTAAGCCATCGCCAAGATCGCCGGCGGAAAGAAAGACCGCGCCGCGCGAGTAACGAAGCCAACTTCGACGCCATCCAGCATCAAGGCCGTTCCAGCACCAGGCACATTGTGGCTGCCGTTGGCAAACAGCAAACCGACGCGCTGGCGGTTCACTTGCCCGCGCGAGCGCACGCGTTCCACAATTTCCTGCCCCGTGTAGCAGCCCTTCGTATAACTGATATGGCTGTTCTGCAACCCGGCCTCATGGGGAATCTGCTTGTCGCCGAAGTCGTAGCCAAACCACGGCACGCCTTGCGCCAAGCGTTGCGCACTCAACGCGGAGTAACCCATGGGCCCGCCGCCAACCTTCGTGGCCGCCGCGTGCAGAATTTTCCAAAGCGCGGGCAAGTCTTTCGTCGCCGCGAGAAATTCCGCGCTGGTTGCAGATCGCCGCGACAGCCGGCAGGGAACTGCACTGCGCCCACTTTCGGGATTGCGAATGGCGATATCGAGAGAAGACGCATCCGCCATTGCCACAAAATCGGTTGCGGTCGGTTCCCGCACGGCTTCCGCGGTCTTGGGACCTCCAAGCGCCAGGGTGCCGAAATTATCCGTGTCATCGCTGAGCGTCACGTCGTCCATGATGATGTATTTATCCAGCCATTCGACGAGTCGCGCGCGAATCATGGCATACGAAACGCACAACAGCCGATCGGGCAGCGCGTAGGTTTCTATCTCCGCCAGAATCCGCCCTTGCGGATTCAGCAGCAGCGAGAGGTTGCTGTGACCGAGCGCGAGACCCTTGATGTCGTTGGTAAGAATCGCATTCAGATAGCGGACGCGGTCCGGCCCGGTAAACGTGATGTAAGCGCGATAGGTCTTATCGATCAGCGCGACCGTTTCGTTGGCAATGCGTTGCTCTTCGCGCGCGTCGCCAAAATCGTCCGGTAAGGCGCAGCCGAACCACTCGCCCATACGCGCGCCTCCCGCGCGATGTACTTCGGAGAGCGGCGTTTCGATAAGTTTCGGAGGGTTGGCAGTTTCCATAAGATGAGTACCCAGTCTAACAAAGTCGCTTACGAATCGCGGGCCGCGAGGCATCGGCGAGGTGCGGGCGCCGCCGTAAAAGCGGCGTCAAGCCGCCGCACTTCAAGAACCCCGCAACCCGAAGTAGCGGCGAGGATGGCGTCAGCGCCGCGAGAACGCTTTCCCGGCAATGTTATAATTGCGGCAATGAGCGAACCCTCTCGACCGTTGGATGCCGCCAATCCGCAACTCATCCACATCACCATTCCCGTGGGCATGCTGCAATGCAATTGCACCATCATCGCCGATCCCCACACCCGCGAAGCGCTGGTGGTGGACCCCGGCGACGAAGTCACGCGCATCCTCGAACTTCTCGGACGCCACAAACTCATCGTCAAAGCCATCATCAGCACCCACGCGCACATCGATCACGTCGGCGGGCTGGCCAAGATGCGGCAATATACTGGCGCTCCGGTGCTGATGCACCGCGACGATTTGCAGCTCTATCACGGGATGGACATTCAGGCTGCCTTCCTGGGCATGCCCACGCCGGAGCTGACCAACGTTGACCAGTTACTGAAAGAGGGCGACACGCTGCAATGGGGCGGCTTTCAGGCTTCGGTGATTCATACGCCGGGGCATACTCCCGGCAGCGTGTGCTTGTATTTGCCGAAGACGCTTGCTCCAAAGAACGCCCAGCAGAATGCCGCATCTGTAGCCGGAGCGAAAAGCACGAATGCCGCGCCGGACGCCGCTTTATTAGCCGTTCCCAACGGCACACTGACCGTGCCGCAATTGTTCGCCGGGGACACGCTTTTTGCGGGGAGCATCGGGCGCACGGATTTATGGGGTGGCTCGATGGAGCAGATTATGGATTCGCTGCGCACGAAATTGATGGAGTTGCCGGATGATACGAAGGTTTATCCCGGGCACGGGTTGATGACCACGATTGGCCAGGAACGAAATAGCAATCCTTTTTTGCAAAAGGCATAAAGCGATTCTGTGTGTGCTGAACGGGTGGTGCGGCGGAGCGACCGGCCGAGCTGAAGCCCGGCACCTACAAAGCCTTTTTTTTTCGCAGTTCTTCCATTACCGATTGCACCAGCTCTTTGGCGTGAACTAATTCCTGATTGATCATGCGCAGATCCATTGCCGGCAACGTGGGATTGCGCTGGCTGGTGCAGTAGACGCCGTGCTGCCCGGCGAGCACGAG
>DATFYV010000162.1:0-4576 GCA_035314845.1 Candidatus Acidiferrum sp. | reverse complement strand
CCCCCACGCGGCGTCGCTGCATCAGGCTTTCGCCCATTGTGCAAGATTCCCCACTGCTGCCTCCCGTAGGAGTCTGGACCGTGTCTCAGTTCCAGTGTGGCTGGCCATCCTCTCAGACCAGCTAACGATCAAAGCCTTGGTGAGCCGTTACCTCACCAACTAGCTAATCGTGCGCGGGTTCCTCCATCGACGCCTTACGGCTTTGAGTCCAGGGACCGAAGTCTTAGGAATGTTATGCGGAATTAGCCTCGCTTTCGCGAGGTTATTCCCCATCGAAGGGCAGATTACCCACGTGTTACGCACCCGTGCGCCGTGCGCCACCTGTATTGCTACAGGCGCGCACTCGACTTGCATGTGTTAAGCACGCCGCCAGCGTTCGTTCTGAGCCAGGATCAAACTCTCGTTTGAAGCTGGTTGCCTGAGGAAAAAAAATCCCGGGATTTGCATCCCAGGCAGCCTCTCAGGCGAATTATTGTCGCTCGATTTACTCAGACCAATCGGGCTCGAAAAGCGCGATTGGTTTCGAACGGATTCTGGCACATCGTATCGGTTGTCAAAGAGCAAGACCTCCCTGTCATGCAGAAAGGCTACATACAACTAGGAGAGTATCTCAGGAGGCTTTCCGATTGTCAACAACAGATTACAGATTTCCACAGCGATGCACAGCGCGCTTCTAAGTCTTTGTGTGGTGGTAGGATACGGGTATCGCGAAGGAAACTGGCGGGAAAATTTTTGCCGATGCAAAAAAAGAAAAACGCGAAAAAAGCAATTTCGAGAAGATCGCCTGTTTTGGCGCGGAGCGTTTTGGCGGCGCTGCGGCGGCTGGGGGTGTGGCGTCCGGGAGCGAAATTTGGCGTGGCGGTTTCCGGCGGCGCGGATTCCGTCGCGCTGCTATTGCTTTTTGTGGAAGTGAAAGACGACTTGAATCGAGAAGCACCGATTGAAGTTGCCGTGGTGCATTTCAATCATCAGTTGCGCGGCGAAACCGCCGACGCGGACGAGAGATTTGTGCGGGAGCTCGCGGAAGCGCATGGACTGGAATTTCATTTGGGCAGCGCGGACGTAGCAGCCAGTGCCAAGCGCGCGAAACGAAACGTAGAGGATGCCGGCCGGCGCGAGCGCTACGCGTTTTTCGCGCGCTTGGTTGGAGAAGGACGCGTGGAGTGGGTGGCCACCGCGCACAGCATGGACGATCAGGCAGAGACGGTACTGGCACACCTGTTGCGCGGCACGGGCTTAACGGGCCTGGGTGGGATTCATCCCTTGAGTGCCGGGATTGTGCGCCCCGTGCTGGAGGTGCGGCGCGCGGAACTGCGACGTTACCTGAAGCTGTGCAAGCAGAGTTGGCGGGAAGATGCCACCAACCGCGACACTTCCAAGACGCGAGCGCGCATTCGCAAAAAGCTTATTCCACTGCTGGAGAAACAGTTTCAACCGGAAGTGGCCGCGCATTTGGCGGCGCTGGCGGAACGCGCGCGCGAGGATGAAGAGTTCCTGGACGCTGCCGCGGCAGCGCGGCTCTCCGAAACGCTTGGCGATGCACGCGAGGCGCTGCGCATCAGCGTGACCGACCTGGTGGGCAGAGCCACGCCGCCGGCGCTGAGCGGACGCATGGTGCGAAGAATCGTGAAAGCCTGCAAGGGGCACGACGGCGAATTGGTGGCGGTTCATGTCGCCAGCGTTCTGCAGTTGGCGGGCGCAGGGGAAAATGGAAAGTTGCTGCGGCTGCCGGGCGGCGTCGAAGTGCGGCGCGAAAAGGACTCGTTGTTATTCCGCCCCAGCGCTGCGCCGGGAAGTTCCGAAACCGCCGTCGAGTACGCGCACGAGGTAGCTCCCAGCGCTCGGGGTGCGTCCATTAGCATTCCCCCATTAATGTGCGCATTTCGCTTCACAGCGATTGACTGGGTACGCCAGAGGAGCGAAACTAGTAAGACGTGGGCAGCCGTGGATCGCTCAAAACTGCAGAAACCTCTGGTCTTGCGCAATTGGCGCCCCGGAGACCGGTTGCAACCCGCGGGAAGAAGCAGTGTTCATAAGCTGAAACGACTGCTGAACGAAAAGGGGATCAGTCGTTGGGAACGCAATGGCTGGCCGGTGTTGACCAGCGCCGACGAGATCATCTGGGCCCGCGGCTTTGGAGTGGCGGCAAAATACGCGGCGACCGAGGAAACAAAAACGGCTTTGCTGATCGACGAGGAACCACTTTGAGCGCAGCGTTCTCTCCCGCAAAGATAGCCAGCAGGGTGGCGGTTCTGGGACGGGAGATTTCGCGGGCGAGCCAGGGACGCCGTCTGGATGTGGTCATCACGCTGGACCGGGGATTTATTTTTGCCGCGGATCTGGTGCGGCACCTGAGCAGCCCCACGGTTTGTCATTTCGTGCGGGAAGACGTTCGCGACGTGGAGCAAAGCGGTCATGCACGGCGGGAAGTTTTTTTTGGCACGCGCCCGGATTTGAAGGGCCGCGACGTATTGCTGGTGGATGCGGTGCTGGACAGCGGCGTCACGCAGGAATTTCTGCTGCGGCGTTTAGGCGAGAGCAAGCCGCGGTCGCTGCGCATGGCGGTGTTACTGGACAAGCCGGAGAAACGGCGGGTGGCGCTGGAGCCGGATTACTTTGGCTTCCGCACGGCATCTAAGGATATGTGGGTGGGCTACGGGCTGGCGGCATCGAATGGCACAGGCCGCAACGGAGCGCAGATTTCAGCGATCCGGGCCGCGGCCGGCAAGAATGGCAAAAGCGCCGGGGGCAAGAAAAAATCGCACAAGAAGTAAGCTCAAGGTATTTCGTTATATCGCAGAGTTTAGTTTTGACGAGCGGTTTCTTGGGGATCGAGTGAGGTCAACGTGAATTCCAGTTCCACGATAAAGACAGTTTTGTTTTGGATTTCAATTGTTTTCCTGGGCGTGATGCTGTGGAAGCTGGTGTCCGCCAACGGCGCGCAGACGCGGGACGTCGAGCCCAGCTACAGCGAGTTCATGGGCAAGGTCGATCAGGGTGAAGTGAAAGAGGTCACGCTGTACCTTTCCCCCAATAGCTACGAGCTGCAGGGTGAATACAATAAGGAACACCAGAAGTTCCACACTACGATCTTCAAGGAAGCGGCGCCCGACCTAATGAAGACGCTACGGGATAAGTCGGTGGCAATCAAAGTGAAGGAAGTGCATAGCGGCGATTGGGTATTGATTTTGCTGAACGCGCTGCCGCTGCTGTTGCTGGCGGGCTTTGTGTTTTTCCTGATGCGCCAGATGCAGGCTGGCGGAAACAAAGCGCTCAGCTTCGGCAAGTCGCGCGCGAGATTGCTTTCCGCGCAGCAGAAAAAGGCGACGTTTAAGGACGTGGCCGGTACTGACGAAGCCAAGGAAGAGTTGCAAGAAATTATCGAGTTTTTGAAGGACCCGCAAAAATTCCAGAAGCTTGGCGGACGCATTCCCAAGGGCGTACTGCTCGTCGGGCCTCCGGGAACGGGAAAGACCTTGCTGGCGCGCGCCATTGCCGGCGAAGCGAACGTTCCCTTCTTCTCCATTTCTGGTTCGGACTTCGTGGAGATGTTCGTGGGCGTGGGCGCGAGCCGCGTGCGCGATTTGTTTGAACAGGGCAAGAAGAATGCGCCTTGCATCATCTTTATCGATGAGATTGATGCGGTCGGACGGCATCGCGGAGCGGGCCTCGGCGGCGGACACGACGAGCGCGAACAGACCTTGAACGCCTTGCTGGTGGAGATGGACGGCTTTGAGTCCAACGAAGGCGTGATTTTGATTGCCGCGACCAACCGCCCGGACGTTCTCGATCCGGCGCTGCTGCGCCCGGGCCGTTTTGATCGCCGCGTGGTTGTAGCGCGTCCGGACGTCAAAGGCCGCGAAGAAATCCTCCGCGTGCACACCCGCAAGGTGCCCATCTCCGACGACGTCGATCTTTCCATCATCGCGCGCGGGACGCCGGGCTTTTCCGGCGCGGACCTCGCCAACCTGGTGAACGAAGCGGCGCTGTGGGCCGCGCGGCAAAACCGCAAGTTCGTGATGATGGTGGATTTTGAAATGTCCAAGGACAAAGTAATGATGGGCGTGGAGCGGCGCTCCATGATCCTGTCCGACGAAGAGAAAAAGAACACCGCGTATCACGAAGCCGGACACGCACTGGTGGCGGCCATGACGCCGGGCGCCGATCCGGTGCACAAGGTCACGATCATTCCGCGCGGCATGGCGCTGGGTTTGACGATGCAGTTGCCGACCGACGACCGCCACAACTACTACAAGGAATATCTGGAGACGCGCATTGCGATTTCCATGGGCGGGCGAATTGCAGAGGAGCTGTTCCTGAACCAGATGAGCGCCGGGGCGAGCAGCGACATCGAGAAAGCCACAGAGCTGGCTCGGAAGATGGTTTGCGAGTGGGGCATGAGCGCGCTGGGTCCGGTGGCCTACGGCAAGAAGGAAGAGCAGATCTTTCTGGGCCGCGAAATTGCGCAGCACCGCGACTACAGCGAATCCACGGCAGTCAAGATTGACGACGAAGTGAAGAAGTTCGTCACCGAAGGCTATAACAAGGCGAAGGAAATTATTTCCGGAGACCGCGA
>DATFYV010000161.1:0-2854 GCA_035314845.1 Candidatus Acidiferrum sp. | reverse complement strand
TTTTATAATTCGCTGCAGCGCGAGGGCGTACCGTCGAAGCTGGTGGTATTTCCCGATGAAGGGCACTGGGTGCTGAAGCCGCAGAATGCCCAGTTCTGGTACAAAACGTTTCTGGATTGGCTGGCGATGTACTTGAAGTAGTGGCGCGCGCGGTTTGTTTGCGCGACCGCTATGCCCAGCTCATGATTGATGTTGTTGCAATATGCTTCAGGAACGTTTACTCTCAACGCCAATCGGTCCCCCTAAATTGTAGATTACCGATAATTATGGTTTCGCTTTCGCAAAACGTCGTCGCAGACCGTTCAAGTATGCTGACTGGCCGCAGCAGGTTGCTGGACAGGTACTTCTATTTCAGCATGTCGCTGTTGATTGCCGCGATTGTGGCCATCGGCTTCAGCCGCACGGTCAATCAGAACCTCTTCCATCCTGCCATCGCACGACCGCTGATCCTGTGGTTCCACGCCGGAGCGTTTTCCGGATGGGTTTTGTTCTTTATCTTTCAGTCCACACTCGTCCGCACCCACAATATCAATTGGCATCGTTTCTTCGGATGGTGTGGCGCCGCACTCGGCGCCACAATGGTTCCGCTAGGAATCACCACGGCCATCGTCATGAGTCGTTTCGACGCCTTTCAGCTTCATCAGCCCGATCCGACGTTTCTGAGCATTCCGTTCTTCGATATGGCCGCCTTCGGGGTGTTGCTGTCCTTGGCCATTGCCTGGCGCACAGCGCCCGAGTGGCACCGCCGGCTCCTTTTCATGGCCACCTGCGGCCTGCTGGACGCAGCCTTTGGACGTTTTGATTACGTCTTCAACAACAATCTTTTCTTCCTTTGCCTGGACGTGGTGATCCTGCTGGGCGTGGCGCGCGATCTCCTAGTCAATCGCCGCGTTCACGCGGTGTATCGCTATGCGCTTCCAATTTTGATCGCCGGCCAAGGCTTGACGATTTACCTTTGGCGCGGCGCTCCTTCCTGGTGGGTCAGCATCACTCACAAAATTGTGGGCTAGCGAGTTGAGAGGCCGAGCGTTTACGAGGTTTTGCGCGGTCTGGGGACTTGCGACGTCCCGCTGAGCGGACGGTGCCCTACAAAGCCTAAGAAAAGACTTTCTGCAATGCTGCGCGCGCAAAACGGAATAGGTGATAAAGCAGGAAGGCGCACAGCCCCAGCAATAAAATTACCAGGACGACCGTGGCTAGCGGATGCGCCGAAGCCATCCAGCTTAGCCATACGGCCAAGGCGTCTTCGCCCAAACTCAATGCCCAATTGCTGAACGGTTCGGGACTGACATTGGCGGCCGCGCGCGCGCTGGCTTTTGCGCCGTGCGACGTGAGCGCCACAGTTCCCGCCAGCAAGGCCGCTCCCCAGCGCCACTCCGGCGCGGCAGAGCCGGCGGCGGCGTAGGCGAGTACCGCTGCTGCCGGCGGACGGATAAAGGTATGCACCGCGTCCCAAATGGTATCGACGTAAGGAATTTTGTCCGCAAAAAATTCAATGAAATACAACACACCGGCGATTCCGATCACCCAGGGATGCGCGAGTCCACGCATGGACTCTGGCAAATGAATCACGCCGAAGCGCTGCAACAGGCCGAGTGTGGCCACCGTGGCGTACAGATTCAGCCCGGAGGAAAATCCCGTGCCCACCGCCAAACCGATAATTTCCAGCGGATTCATGAACGGTTTGAAAAAATGGCGCGCCCGGGGAGGCTCGAACTCCCGACATTCTGCTTAGAAGGCAGATGCTCTATCCAGCTGAGCTACGGGCGCACGCCCTCATTCTAAGGCATTATCGCGGCGTGGCGGAAGCGGGTAATTGTCGGCCTTGCGTGTAGGTCGTGTGGATAGGGATGCGTGGATGCGAATCCGCGGCGGCCATTTTTTACGCTGCATTTGTTGCGCTGCAACAGTTACGCTGCAGCGGAGTGGGCGGGATTAGGCGGTGCGCAAGTCTTGCGAGGGCACAGTGCCGGGCACGGCGCGCTGAAAGCCCCAGAAGCGCAGGTCGCAATCGTCGCAGCGGTAGGGCCATACCAGGGCCGCGCGGAGGAAGACGCGCTCTATAAAGCCGCGACGTTCGGAGCGGCGAATGGCTTCGCTCTCGCAATTTGGGCAATGGAAGAGTGTCTTGGCAAAGCAGAGTTCCACGGGCAGAGCCTCTGGAGGCGAGTATTAGTACTCTTGGTACTAAATGCACCCCGGCCCTTCGTCTCAGCGCTTCGTCAGTAACTGGCCTTTCGTACAGGTCGCCTGGTTTTCGCAGCTAAGGACCATTATCTGAACTACTTACAGTTAGTCTCGTTTTGACTTTTTGGGCACAGGCCCAATCGAATTAACCTAGGGCCTCCCCAGGCCCCAGACTTGACCTTGACCCTCGTACAGGCTCGAGGCATGCTTGGGTTCCCGTTTCCTCCACTGCGGAGGACTTTTCCATGAAGAAGGCTACGCTTGGTTTTCGCGTGCACTCCGGCTGGAGTGCGGTGGTGGTGGTGTCGCTGGAGCAGGGTGAGCCGGTGGTGTTGCGCCGCCAGCGGCTGCAGCTGGTGGAAACCTTCAGCTATACCTTCCGGCAGCCGTATCACACGGCGGAGAAAATGCCGCTCGCGGAGGGCGCCGAGTTTGTGGCTGGGGTGCGTACCGCCGCAACTGACCTGGCCTGCGCTTCGTTGCTTGCCATGCGAGCGGAACTGAAAGAGTTGGGATGGCAGTTGGATCGCGCCGCGCTACTGCTGGCTTCCGGGAGACCACTGCCGGAGTTTGAGAAAATTCTGTCATCGCACGCTTTGATTCACACCGCCGATGGCGAACTGTTTCGCGAAGCGATCCGCGGTGCGTGCGCACGTTGTCGTTTGCG
>DATFYV010000160.1:0-6063 GCA_035314845.1 Candidatus Acidiferrum sp. | reverse complement strand
AGGATCTGGCGATTTGAAGACGAACGCGAAGACGATGCCGCGAAGCTGGAACGCAAAGAAGTGGTTCGGCAATACACCGCGGGGCAGATTGCCCGGGCCTGGATGCCCTTCGCAATCCTCTCTTTGTTCGTGTTGATGTGGGGGCTGCCAACAGTCAAAAAGGCCATGGGGTCCGCGACCACGCCCGCGTTCAGTAGCGGCGGCTGGGAAGTGCCGTATTTGCACAAGGCAGTTTTCCGCGCGCAGCCGGTGGTGGCGAAGCCGACGGCGGAGAATGCCAAGTTTGATTTTAACTGGCTGACGGCAACTGGGACTGGATGTTTTCTCGCTGCCTTGCTGGGCGGCATACTGCTGGGCTTGGGACCGTTGGCGATGCTCAAGATTTTTGGGCAAACGGTTTCCCGCATGCGGTTCGCGATCATCGCCATGGCCTGCATGCTGGGTCTAGGTTACGTGACGCGATATTCGGGAATGGATGCGGTCTTGGGCCTGGCATTCACGCGAACGGGATGGCTGTTTCCGTTTTTCGGGTCGTATATCGGATGGCTGGGCGTGGCGCTGACGGGAAGCGATACGTCATCGAACGTTTTGTTTGGCGGATTGCAGAAGATTACCGCGCAGCAACTGAACCTTAGCCCGGTGTTGATGTGCGCCACGAACAGCGCGGGCGGAGTGATGGGTAAGATGATCGACGCACAATCCATTTGCATCGCCACGGCGGCGACCAACCAGGTCGGAAACGAAGGCATGATTTTCCGGTTTGTGTTCTGGCATTCCGTGGCGCTGGCCGCAATTGTGGGCGTGATCGTGATGCTGTACGCGTACGTGTTCCCGCAATTCATTCCGAACGGGCTGACGTTTATTCACTAAAAGCGCCAGGCACCACGGAGAATTCCTGCCTGCACAATGGTGGGTTACAACTCTAAGCGTGGCGCTGGCATCGGAACCAGCAAGTTGCGCTCGGTCGGCCGATGATCACACGATCTATCCTCGCCGTGTTGCTGTTTTTTCCTGCCCCGCTCGGTGGGTCGCCTTGGGAAAAGGTCCCGGCGAAATGGAATTTGATAGATGTTTCCCGGATTCTGCAAGACTCTCCGTGGAGTCCCGCAACGGTCAAGCTGGAGCCGGAATTTACTCCGCACCAAACCGACCCGCAGACTCGGTTACAGTCCGACGCGCCTGCAAATTCCGATAACGCGATCCAAATTCCCGGTATTCAGATCCGGCGCAACAAGCCACAGCCGAAGGTCCCCGTAATTTGGTGGTCCGCGAAGACCGTCCGCCTGGCACAACAACGCCTCGGCCAGCTGCGTAATCCCGCGGCGGCAGGAGAGCCGCTTGCCGTGGATGAGCTGCCGGATTACGTTTTGGTGATCGAAGGAAGCGAACCGCTGCGCATTCTCCAGGACGCAAAGGAGGATTTGCATGACACGGTGTTTCTGGAGTTAGCGGATGGCGGGACGCTGGCGCCGGAAAGCGTCCGTTTTATCGAGGGAGGCGGGCAGGAACCACACGTCGAATTTCATTTCCCTAAGGAAGTCGAGGGGCGAGCCACGCTTGATCCCGAATCGGAGCGGATCGTTTTCCACTGCAAAGCTTCAGCCAAGACTGCTCATCTGGGGCACAATAACGCCCTTGCTCTTCGCGCGGAATTCAAGCCGCGAGCCATGCGGGTGCACGGAGCGCCAGACCTTTAAAATCCAACCAGATAGCCGGTGGATGAGGCCGGGCGGCCCCGAGTCGCAACACTTCCAACTTAATTGGAAGGCGCCGAGCGCGCGGCGTTGGGATTCTCGCTCAACGACCAACGAAAGAATCGCGCATCGCACCATTCGCAGCGAAATGGCCGCACGAAGATCATGGCGAGCAGGATTTTTTCAGTAATACCGTAGCGCCGCGATGGATGGATAGACACGCTGGCACAGATCGGGCAACTTTGCATGGCGATTTACCTCCTTCACCAGTTCCCGGTAAAATCTGTGGAAGTCTGCGCCTAGGGGGCGGGAAGTGTCTGTCTCCTTTTGCACATGGCGACGGGAGGAACCGTTCCCACATGCAGCCGTTGGCTATCGTTTCCCGCGAAAATAAGTCACTTGCCACGCTGGATAGGGGTTGGCGGCTTCATTTTTCGTGGCCGCAGGCGAGCCTTTTTGGCCGTGGCTAATTTTTGTCGAGCCTCTGTGAGGCGCACGGAAAGTGCCTTGCGTGGCTGGGCCATCTCGGCGTTGACCTGCGCTCGCGTCTCTCGCATGGCGCGTATCTCGCGTTTGGTTTTCTGCACACCGCCATGCTGCGCTAAATTGCCGGATAAAAACGTGCAATACCGCACATCACAATGAATAAAAGTCCCCCCAGCGACCGGAATTGGCGGAAACAATCCATGCAATCTCCGACAGAGTGTGTTAATGTTTCGTCACGGTCCATGACAATGAAAACGCTAGGCAGAGCGGCCGCGCCTCTAGCTAAACGGGTACTCTCCTCGGCTGTCGCGAAAACGACGCTGCAATTCGGAAAATCGGAGAAAATCTTCAATCAGGGCGACCCCGCCGACACCGTGTCGCTAATCCAGTCCGGCACGGTGAAGATCACAGTCATCAACAAGCAGGGGAAAGAGGCGGTTCTGGCCCTGCTCGGGCCCGGTGACTTCGTTGGGGAAGGCTGCATCAGCAATGGCTCCCCGGTACGCATCACCACGGCGTCAGCCATGGAGCCTGTCACTCTTCTGGTGATGAAAAAGCAGGAGATGCTGCGCGCCTTGCACGAGGAACAGGATTTCGCGGATCAATTCATCGCCTACATGCTGAAACGCAGCACGCGGGTCGAGTCGGACCTGGTCGACCAGCTCTTCAATTCCACGGAAAAGCGCCTGGCTCGGGCGCTATTGCTGCTGGCCCAATATGGCAAGGAAGGACGACCCGAGACTGTTATTTCGGCGATTTCCCAGGAGACCCTGGCTTCTATGGTGGGCACCACGCGCAGCCGTATCAACTTCTTTATGAACAAGTTCCGCAAAATGGGGTTCATCCATTACAACGGCGGGATGCAAATCCACAGTTCCCTGCTAAATGTAGTCCTGCACGATGATTAGCGGTTTCTTATTGCCTCGCCGAAGCGATTTAGACTTCTTTTTCTGAGATGTGCAAAACAGGACAGACGGCCTACAGGATGAATGGTATTGCTTTACCTGGAGGCTCCCATGCAAACCTTACAACAAGATCCTGAATCTAGAGCGTCCATCTCCAGCACTGCTCCAGACGGCCATCGAGTCTCGGGACCAAATCCCGGGGAAGGCGCGGAACCGGAACTCAATTCCCTTTCCAGCGGCAACCTTGCCGCGTTGTGGCCCGCAGCGTCACACAACGAACCTGCCTTTAAGCACAAAAAGCTCGCGCTCGAGGATATGTTCGTCACCCGGCAATGGCACCGGGCATACGCCGAAGCCTTGATCGAAAGCGACCCGACGAAGTTGCCGCGCCGGATCGCCGAGGCGGAGGAAGCGATTCTCAACCGCTACCTCGAAATTGTCGCGTCGGCCATGTCCGAAGAGGAAAGCGGCGATCTGCGCCACGCGGTGGAAGCTCTAAACCAACTTAAGAAAAGCAATTGATCCCGCGGCGGCCCACAGCTGATTAATTTCCCTTCCTGCGGTAAAACTCTGCAATGACGTTGACGATTTGCGCCTGATGGGCGTCCGGCAACTCCGGGTAGACCGGTAGCGAGAGGACTTGTGCGCTGGCGGCTTCGGAGTTGGGAAATTGCCCGGAGCGGTAGCCGAGATTGGCGAAGGCCGGTTGCAGGTGCAGCGGGACTGGATAGTAGATTTCGCTGGGGATACCGGCTTGGCGCAGGTGTTCGCGGAGTGCGTCGCGGCGCTGGCAGCGAATGGTGAATTGGTTGTAGACATGTTCGTATTGCGGCGGGGGTTGATGCGGCGGCGTTACAAATTCCGCGAGATTGGCGGCAGCGAAGAGTTCGCGATAGTGCTGGGCTCGGGCTTGACGGCCGCGGGCCCAGGCGGGCAGGTGGCGGAGTTTAACGCGCAAGACAGCGGCTTGCAAGGCGTCGAGGCGGCTGTTGGTTCCTAGAATGTCGTGGTGATATTTGGTTTTACTGCCGTGCATGCGCAGCAGGCGGAGGCGCTCAGCGAGCGCGGGATCCTGGGTGGTGATCAGGCCGCCATCGCCGGCAGCGCCTAGATTTTTTGAGGGGAAAAAACTGAAACAGCCGAAGTTGCCGATGGTGCCCACGTAGCGACCTTTGTATTGCGCGCCGATGGCTTGCGCGGCGTCTTCGATGACTGCGAGCTTGTGGGCTTTTGCCAGCGCAACGATCGGATCCAGGTCCGCGGACAAACCGAACAGATGGACGGGCATGATGGCGCGCGTTTTTGGCGTGATGGCGGCTGCGATCCTCGCAGGATCGATGTTGAAGGTTTCGGGAAGGATATCGACGAAGACGGGTTTGGCGTGGAGCCAGGCGATGGAACCAGCGGTGGCGATGAAGCTGAAAGGCGTGGTGATGATTTCGTCGCCGGGGCCGATGCCAGCGGCGAGCAGGGCCAGAATTAGGGCGTCGGTGCCCGAGGCGCAGCCTATCGCATGCCTTGCGTCTAACATCTGGGCGATTTCTTCCTCGAAGAACCGAACTTCGTCGCCGAGGATGAACAGCTGGGTTTCCATTACTTTGGTGACGGCAGCCATGATTTCTTCGCGGATGGTGGCGAACTGGGCCTTGAGGTCCAAAAAGTCGCAGAGTGGCGGTGCGGGCTTCGCTGCGGCAAGACGCACTGGCGATTCCGCCGCAGATCGGATGGGAACGGTCATACATACAATCTTAGAGACTGGCGCCGGTTCTCACAACTGCTTGGTGTGGCGCGCAATCAACGGTGAGACTACCAGTCTGAGTATTTGGTGCCGTCTAGGGCTGTGGCTTGGGACTTGGTGAAAACGTCGAAGACGTTGCCGCCGCCCCAACTGGTGGAGTCGGCGTCGTCCTGAATGGAGCGCATGCCCCAATCCTTGGTGCCGGTCATGGGGTCGATGGGGATGCGGCGGAGGTAACGCTTCTTGTCGGTGCCGCTGGTGCCCGTGTTGACGCCCTGCACCAGAGTGTCGAGGTCCGGAGGATAACCTTCGCTGCCGACTTCGGTACGCAGCAGATTACGGTCGGCGTCATCTTTGTAATTGTCGATGGCTCTGCGCATCTCGCGAAGATCCTTATGCAGTTGATACTCTTTTTCGCGCAGGATGGTGAAGCGAACGACGGGAAGGGCGGCAGTCGAAAGGACCATCAGGATGCCGGTGGCGACGATGAGTTCGATCAGGGTGAGGCCCGATTGGTGGCGTGGACGGCGGTAAGTACGCATATTCTTCGCTCTGGACATGATAGCAATTGGACGGGATCTTGGCGGGGAAAGATGCCCTGTCGTGTACTGGCGTGAGACTGAAGAAACAGAAAAACACGGGTCTGGAGACCCGATGTTATGACGGCTGTACTAGCTCAGGATTTCCGCGACGAGGTCGCGGACGTGTTCGGCGATGGAAGGAGCGGAGGTTAACCCTGGGGACTCGATACCAAGGAGCTGGACCACTTGGGGAAAATCGCGGTCGCGTTCGATGATGAAATCGGCGATGCCGGTATGAGCGGTTTGGCGCAGGGCGGGCGGGGGAACCAGTTTGGCGCGGATGCCGGAATGCGCGGGGACCAGGTCGGCGGCTTCGACTTCGGGAACCAGAGTTTTGGCCAGCTTGGCGAAATGTTCGACGGGTTCGCGGTCGCGTTCGTAATCATTCTTGCTGGCGATGTAGCGGGCGGTGGGGCCGATCCAGACATTTCCGTTGAGGGTTTTTGTGAAGTGCACGCCCAGGCTGATGCCGTCGCTGTGCGGCAGAGGGTAAACCAAGCCGCGAATCAAGTCTTGTTTCGAGCGGACGAATTCGCAGTATTCGCCGCGGACCGGGTAGATTTTATGGCGGGCCATTTTTGAGCCTAGGAGGGCGACGATTTCGTCGGCGTATAAGCCCGCCGTGTTGACGACGCAAGTCGCGGTGATTTCTCCTGCCG